>JBIOYO010000289.1:0-3883 GCA_044870175.1 Nocardioidaceae bacterium
AGTGGTCCGGCGGGTTGGGCAGTCTTCCCGGGTCCACCGAGGCAGGCCGAAGTTGGGGTCCACCGGTGACGGACACCGCGCCACCCGGGCGGGCACCACGCACCAGGGTTGCGGGCCGGCCGGCGGAGCTCATCCACGGGGTGGGACCACGGAGGAACCGGACCCAGTAGACAACGACGTGCGACCCGCGCAGCCAGCCTGAGCGCCGTCGGTCCGAAGGGTACGGGCTCCTCCGTGCCCTGCATGTGAGGTGCCGCAGGGTAGGTGCAGGGTAGGTTTGGTGCCGCGCGGTGCTCTGCCGCGCGGTCACCCCTCCCCTCGAGGAGCCGCTTGAGCCGCACGGCACGCCTCGCGTCGAGCCTCCCGGGGCGCGCCGTGGTCGCGGCGGCCGCCGGGGCAGCTCTCGGTCTGGCGTTCCCGCCGCACGGCCTGGTCGTGCTGCTCCCCGTCGCCGTGGCGCTGCTGAGCGCCCTCACCTGGCGGCAGCCAGCGCGTCGCGGCTTCGTCCTGGGCGCCGTGTTCGGCTCGCTGTTCATGCTGGTGCTGCTGCCCTGGCTGCAGGTCATCGGCGTGGACGCCTGGATCGGTCTCTCGGTGCTGCAGGGCCTCTTCTACGGCCTGCTGGGCAGCGGCCTGGCGGTCACCTCACGGCTGCCGCTGTGGCCGGTGTGGGCGGCGGCGCTGTGGGCCGCGGCCGAGCTGCTCCGCGGCGCGGTGCCGTGGGGCGGCTTCCCGTGGGGACGGCTGGCCTTCGCCGCGGTCGGCACCCCGGCGCAGGGGTGGGTGGGCTGGGTCGGGGCGGCGGGCACGACGTTCGTGCTGGCGCTCGCCGGCGCGACACTGGCGTGGGCGGTGACCCGGGTGCTCGCCGCGCGCCGCCGGCGCGCGGTGGCGCTGACGATGTTCCTGCCGGTCCTGCCCGTCCTGCTCGTCCTGCTGGTGGCCGGGCTGCCCGCGCTGCTTCCGGCACCGGGCGGGACGAAGCAGACCGGCTCGCGGTGGGTGGCCGCCGTCCAGGGCGACGTGCCCGGCGCAGGGATGGACGCCTTCGCCGAGCGCCGCGTCGTCCTGGACAACCACGTGGCCGCGACCCGCGAGCTGGCCGCCCGCGTCGACCGCGGGCAGACCCGGCGGCCCGACCTGGTCCTGTGGCCGGAGAACTCCACCGACATCGACCCGTTCAGCGACGCCGGCGCGCGCGCGGAGATCCAGGGGGCCGTCGACGCGGTGGACGCACCGGTCCTGGTCGGCGCCATGGTAGGTGGTCCCGGGCCGCGCCAGGTCCGCAACGAGGGCATCGTGTGGCTGCCCGGCACCGGGCCGGCCACCGCCTACGCCAAGCGGCACCCGGTCCCGTTCGGGGAGTACATTCCGCTGCGCGACCAGCTCGCCGGGTGGTTCGAGCGCCTGGACATGATCCCGCGGGACATGGTGCCGGGCACCCGCTCCGGCGTTCTCGACGTCGGCGGCACCACGCTCGGGGACCTGATCTGCTTCGAGGTCGCGTACGACGACCTGGTGCGTGACCTGGGCGGCAGCGACGCCGGGCTGCTGGTCGTGCAGACCAACAACGCCACCTACATGGGCACCGGGCAGGTCGATCAGCAGTTCGCGATCGCCCGGCTTCGCGCCGCCGAGACCGGGCGCTGGATGGTGGTGGTGGCGACCAACGGGGTGTCCGGCATCATCGACCCGGCCGGCCGGGTGGTGCAGCGCGCGCCGGTGCGTGAGCAGGTGGTGCTGACCCACGACGTGCCCCTGGTCGGGGGGCTGACTCCTGGGGTTCGCCTCGGCGGATGGGTCGACCGCGGCCTGGTCGCGGTCGCGGCGCTCGCCGTCCTCGCGGCCGTGACCGGAGGCATCCTGGGCGGTCGGCGCCTGCGGACGCCCACGCCGTCCCCGTCCGTCTCGGGGGCCCCACCGGACCACCCCGCCGCGGCCCCACCGGAGCCGGCCGTGGCGGCGCGGCCGGCCGAGCCCTCGGGCACCGGCCGGTGACCGAGTCGGCCCGCCCGTCCTCGACGCTCGGCCGGGTGGTCATGGTGGTCCCCACCTACAACGAGGCCGAGAACCTGGAGTGGGTCGTGGGCCGGCTGCGCGCGGCGGTGCCCGGGGTGGACGTGCTCGTCGTGGACGACGGGTCGCCGGACGGCACCGGCCGTATCGCCGACCGGCTGGCGGCGGCCGACCCGCAGGTGAGCGTGCTGCACCGCACCGAGAAGGCCGGGCTCGGCGCGGCGTACCTGCACGGCTTCGACGTCGCCCTGGACCGCGGCTACGACGTGGTCGGGGCGATGGACGCCGACGGGTCGCACCAGCCCGAACAGCTGCCCCGGCTGCTGGCCGCCCTGCCGGAGGCGGACCTCGTGATCGGCGCCCGCTGGGTGCCCGGCGGGTCGGTGGTCAACTGGGGCCTGGGCCGCAGGGCGCTGTCGATCGGCGGGAACCTCTACGCCCGGATGCTGCTCGGGGTCCCCGTGCACGACCTGACCGCCGGGTTCCGGCTGTTCCGCCGTGACACCCTGGAACGGATCGACCTGGCTACGGTCGAGTCCGTCGGCTACTGCTTCCAGACCGATCTCACCGTCCGCACGCTCCGCGCCGGGCTGAGGGTCCGCGAGGTGCCCATCGAGTTCCTCGAGCGGGTGCGGGGGGAGTCGAAGATGAACACCGCCGTGGCCGTGGAGTCCCTCCGCCGGATCACGGGGTGGGGGCTGCGGGAGCGTCGGGCCCGGCTGCGCGGATGGCTCGCCGGGAAGCCGGCCGGGGGACCCCGGGCAGCCCGGGCGCCTTGGCGGCACCGGCTAGCCTCGAGGTTGTTCAGGCGCGACCCGGCGAAGGGGCGACGGTGAGACGGCGTGAGACGGCGGTGAGCCGACCGTGAGGCGGATGCCGTGGCTGGTGCTGTTCGTGCTGTTCGTGGCGATGCCGGTCCTGGAGATCTATGTGCTGGTCCAGGTCGGCCAGGTGATCGGCGCCGCGTGGACGGTGCTGCTCCTGGTCGCCGCCGGCGTGCTCGGCACCTGGCTCACCCGCCACGAGGGGCGGCGCACCTGGCGGGCGTTCGACGAGGCGCTCGCCGCCCGGCGGGTGCCGGCCCGGGAGCTGGCCGACGGGGCGCTCGTGCTGGTCGGCGGCACCCTGCTCCTGGCGCCGGGCTTCGTCAGCGACGTGCTCGGGCTCGCCCTGATCCTGCCGCCCAGCCGGGCGGTGGTGCGGGGTCTGCTCACGGCGTACCTGGCGCGGCGCTTCACCGTGGTGGTGAACCGCGAGACCTCCCGGTACTCCGGGCCGGACCACGACGTGGTCCCCGGCGAGGTCGTGGACTGACCGCCAGCCAGCACAACGACGCCCTGGACCGGAGAGGTCCAGGGCGCGTTGTCGACGGGACTCGCGGCGCTCGGGGGAAGCGAGCGGTCCTTACCCAGCCCGGGGGGAAGGCCGAGGCGTCGATCCCAGAAGCACGCTCACGCGCTGCGTGCCTTGTTCTTGGTGCCGCGGTGCAGGTGTGCCGGGCCGATCTCGCCGCCGCGGAGGAGCTCCAGCCGCTCGGCGAGGATCTCCTCCAGCTCCGGGAGCGACCGGCGCTCCAGCAGCATGTCCCAGTGGGTGCGCGCAGGCTTCTCGGCCTTCGGCGCGGGCTGCTCGCCGTCGCGGCTCAGCGCGTGGGCGCCGCACCGCGGGCACTCCCAGGTCGGTGGCACATCGGCCTCCGCGGCCATCGTGATCTCGAACTCGTGCCCCTGCGGACACGCGTAGGCCACCTTCTGGCGCGCGGCGAACTCGATCCCGCGCTCGTCCTCGAAGCTCTGCCCGCCCAGGCGCGCCCCACGCAAGGTGCGCTCCGCCATGAGCAACCTCCCAGTCTCTTGAGATCGTCGTG
>JBIOYO010000290.1:0-7344 GCA_044870175.1 Nocardioidaceae bacterium
CTGGCGAGCAGGCCCTTCAACCGGCCCGGCTGGCCCTCGCCGACCAGGACGATCCCGGGCGGGCCCACCACCCGGTGCACCACGTCCTGCTGCTTGTTGAAGGCGATCGCCGGGTCGGTCTTCCACCCGCGCTTCAGCATCCCGAGGGCGCCTGCGGCCGCGCCGGGGCGGCCCTCCATGGCGGCGAACTGCGCCTTCTGAGCGCGGCGCCCGAAGACGATGAGCACCGCGAGCACCCCGACCATGAGGCCGAGGACGATGTCCATGACCAGCCAGGGTGGCGGGATCAGCGAGAACAAGGCGGTGCCGACCAGCGCGGCGAACACGAAGACGCCCAGCAGGATCCACGGGGTCTTCGGGTCGGCCTGCTTGGTGATCTGGTAGGCGTACGCGAAGTTCTCGCGGCGGCTCGGCTTGTCCTTCGGGGTCGCCTTGGCGGTGCCCGGTGCGCTGTCCTTCGCGCGGTCGCGTGCCATGTCGGGTGCTGGTCCTGCCTGTTCGGGATGGGTGTCGGTGTCGGGTCGGGTCGGTCCCTGCGTCAGCCGGCGCGCCTGTCGAGGGCTCGGGCGTAGAGGCGTCCGGCGCGGTACGACGAGCGGACCAGCGGGCCGGACAGCACGCCTGCGAACCCGGCCTCCTCCGCCTCGGCGGCGAGCTCGACGAACTCGTCGGGGTGCACCCACCGCTCGACGGGGTGGTGCCGAGCACTGGGACGGAGGTACTGGGTGAGCGTGACCAGCTCGCAGCCGGCGTCGTGGAGGTCCACCAGCGCCTGGGAGACCTCGGCGCGGGTCTCGCCCATGCCGAGGATCAGGTTGGACTTCGTGACCAGGCCGGCCGCCCGGGCCGCGGTGAGCACGGCCAGGGAGCGGTCGTAGCGGAACGCGGGGCGGATCCGCCGGAAGATCCGCGGCACCGTCTCGACGTTGTGGGCGAGCACCTCGGGGCGGGAGGCGAAGACCTCGGCGAGCAGCGCCTCCTCACCGTTGAAGTCCGGGATGAGGTTCTCCACGCCGGTGCCCGGGTTGAGCTCGTGGATGGCGCGCACCGTCTCGGCGTACAGCCACGCCCCACCGTCGGGGAGGTCGTCGCGCGCGACGCCGGTGATGGTCGCGTAGCGCAACCCCATCGACCGCACCGACTCCGCCACCCGGCGCGGCTCGTCGCGGTCCAGCGCGGCCGGCTTGCCGGTGTCGATCTGGCAGAAGTCGCAGCGGCGGGTGCACTGGTCGCCGCCGATCAGGAAGGTCGCCTCGCGGTCCTCCCAGCACTCGAAGATGTTCGGGCAGCCGGCCTCCTGGCAGACCGTGTGCAGGCCCTCGTCCTGGACCAGCCGCTGCAGGGCGGAGTACTCCGGACCCATCCGCGCCCGGGTCTTGATCCATGCCGGCTTCTTCTCGATCGGCGTCTCGGCGTTGCGCACCTCGAGCCGCAGCAGCCGGCGCCCCTGCGGCCCGACGCGGCCCGGTGACGCGGCCTCGGCGCTCTGCGAAGCGGGGACGGGGGAGGCGCTCACGCCGGTCATCGTACGCCGCCGCGCCGACACCGCCCCCGCCGCCGAGACGCCCTCAGGGGACGTCCCGCCGGCGGAAGGAGAGCACCGAGACCGCGACCGCCAGCACCAGCAGCACCGCCAGGTAAATGGCGGCATGCGTCAGGCTCAGCACGTAGTACGGGTCGCACCCTCTGCCCGGCCGGCACGCGGAGTCGTCGAAGACCCGGCGCCCGTCCTGCACCCAGGCGACCAGGTTGTTCGACAGCGCCCACCGGCTGATCCGCTCTACGGGCAGCGCGGCGGCGAGCAGCTCGCCGACCGCGGCGAAGGCGAACAGCACCCCCAACGTCGCCCCGGTGTGCCGGACCAGCATCGTGAGGGCGAAGGACCCCAGTCCGGCCGCGGCCACGAGCACGAGGCCGCGCCCCGCCACCTGCCAGATCTCGCGCACGACGCCGTCGGGCACAGCGATGTCGCGGAGGGTCGCGGTGAGCAGCAGCGCTGCCCAGAAGCAGGCCAGCACGGCCGCGGTGGTGACCGTGACGCCGGCCACGACCGCGACCGCCTTCGTCGTCCAGAGCCTGCCCCGGCGGGGCTCGAAGAGGAGCTGCGTCGCAAGCGAGCCGGAGGCCCAGTCGGCGCCTGCGAACGTCGCGCCGACGATCACCGCGACCCCAGCGAGGACCAGGGCCACCGTCGTGCCGCTGGTGGCCACCTCCGCGGCGAGGTCCAAGGAGGAGCGGTCCAGGAACCAGCCGGCTTCGGCCCGCTCGAGCACGCACTGGCCCCCGGAGCCGGGGTCGTCGAGGCAGTCCTCGTAGTCCTGCCGGAACTGCTGGTCGAGGCTGGACGCCTGCCGCTGGGCGTCGGCGAGCTCGGCGCCGGAGTAGGGCCGGCTGTACCAGATCGCCGCGAGCGCCACAAGCGCGGCCAGCGCCGCGCCCAGCAGGAGGGTGAGCACGACCGCGCGGCGCAGCCGGAACCGGGTCAGCTCGACCCCGACCAGCCTCACCGGTCCACCCGGCCCAGGTCGCCTCGGCGTGGGTGCCGGCTCGCTGCGCTCGCTCACTGGGCGGGCTCCCCCCCGGCCGGCCCTGCCCGCGAAGGGTCTCCTCCGGGCAGCCCCTCGGAGCGGGTCAGGTCGAGGAACACCGACTCCAGGTCGCGACGGTCCTCGGTGAGCCCGCGCAGGTAGACCCCCGCGTCGGCCAGCGTCCGGGTGACCCGGGCCGGGTCTGCGACCGCCTCGACGTACACCTGGTCGGGCCCCGCGGGGTCCAGCGCGGCGCGCATCCCGGCGGCGACGAGCAGCCGCACAGCCCTGCCGGGGTCGGTGACGGTGACCCGCACCCCGGCCGGCCGGTCCCGTCCGACCAGCTGGTCGACCCGGCCCGTGGCGAGCAGCCTGCCCCGGCCGACGATCGAGACCGAGTCGCAGACCTGCTGCACCTCCGCGAGGATGTGCGAGCTGAGCAGCACGGTCGCCCCGGACTCGCCGAGCGAGCGGACCAGGTCGCGGATGTCGCGGATGCCGGCCGGGTCGAGGCCGTTGGTGGGCTCGTCGAGGACCAGCAGCGCCGGCTCCTTCAGCAGGGCCGCCGCGATCGCCAGCCGCTGGCGCATGCCGAGGGAGTAGGTGCGGTACCGCTCACGCTCGCGGCCCTGCAGACCGACCCGGGCGATGACCTCGTCGACCCGCCGGCGCCCCACGCCGACGGTCCGGGCCAGCAGGACGAGGTTGGTCCGCCCGCCGAACGACGGGACGAACCTCGGCTGCTCCACCACCGCACCGACCCGGTCCACGACGGCAGGAAGCCGCTGCGGCACCGGCTCCCCGAGCAGCCGCATCTCGCCGGCGGTGGGCCGGGCCAGCCCGAGCAGCATCCGGATCGTCGTGGTCTTGCCCGACCCGTTGGGGCCGAGGAAGCCGTGCACGCCGCCCGCCGGCACCGCCAGGTCGAGGCCGTCCACCGCAGCGATCCGGCGTCCTCGCCGCGTGCGGAACTCCTTGCGCAACGCGGTGGCCGACACCACCAGGTCCGTCATGGCAGGTCCGTCATGGCAGGTCCGTCATGGCAGGTCCGTCATGGCAGGTCCGTGGTGCCCCCGTCGGTCATGGCACCCACCCTGCCGGAGGGCGGCGTCAGGACAGCGGATTGAGCACCGGAACACGCAGGTCCGTGGGGGACCGGGCGGGCCGGCGCCCGGGGTCCGGCCTCGGTGAGTAGTCCGGAGTGCGCTCGTACGGCGCCCAGGCCAGCAGCTCGGCGAGGTGCCGCTCGACGACCGGCACGACCTCCGGGACCGTGACGTCGCGGTCCAGCTCGGCGCGGAGCGAGGTGACGCCGGCGTCGTCGATCCCGCACGGCACGAACCGGTCGTACCAGCTGAGGTCGACGTCGCAGTTGAGGGCGAAGCCGTGCATCGCCACGCCGCGGGCGACCCGGATGCCGATCGCGGCGACCTTCCGCTCGGGGCCGCGCCGGTCGGCCGCGAGCCACACGCCGCTGCGGCCGGGGACCCGCGCGGTGGCGACGCCGAGCTCCGCGCAGGCGTGGATCAGCGCCTCCTCCAGCCGGCGGACGTAGTCGACGACGTACACGTGGCCGGGCAGCCGCACGATCGGGTAGCCGACCAGCTGCCCGGGGCCGTGGAAGGTGATCTTGCCGCCTCGGTCGACGTCCACCACCGGGGTGCCGTCGACGGGCCGTTCATGGGCCTCCGTGCGCTTGCCGGCGGTGTAGACGGGGGGGTGCTCCAGCAGCAGGACCGTGTCCGGCGCGGTGCCCTCGACGACCTGCTCGTGGAGCCGGCGCTGCAGCTCCCAGGCGCGCATGTAGTCGACCGCCTCGTCGCCGAGACCGACGATGCGGAACACGGGCGAGGGCCCGGCGGAAGGTCCGGGAGTCGAGGTCGCGCCGCTCACGCCGCCGAGCGTATCGGCAACCCGCCTGTGGACAGCCGGTGCGCGGTGAGCCGGCTCTTCGCCAGAGTGGTCCGGTGCAGCCGTCACGTCGCCGTCCCGGTCCGCTCCTCGCCGTGGTCGTGGTGGTCGGCGCAGCCGTCGCGGCCGCACTGGTCACCGCGGCGCTGGTCGCCCCTGGCGGCGCCGGTCCGCGCAGGCAGCCCGCGGTCGGCGACGCTCCGCCCCCCGCCGCGTCCGCGACGGGCATCCGGCCGGCGGTCTCGGCCGAGGCGGAGCTGCTGGCCCGGTGGGACGCGCGGCGGGCCCGCGCCTACGCCCGCGGCGACGCTGCCGGGCTGCGCGCGCTGTACGTCGCCGGGTCGGCCGCGGCCGCCAGGGACGTCGCGGTGCTGCGCTCCTACCTGGCCCGGGGGCTGGTGGTTCGAGGGTTGCGGATGCAGCTCCTCGCCGTCGAGGTCCGCGAGCATCGCGACGACCGGGTCCGGCTCCGGGTGACCGACCGGGTCGTGGGCGCCAGCGCGGTGGGCAAGGGCTGGTCGCGCCCGCTCCCGGCGGACCAGCCGACCAGCCGGGCGGTGACCCTGGTCCGGGTGGGTGGGGCGTGGCGGGTCGGGTCGGCGAGGGCGGTCGGGTGAGGGACGTCCGGGTCAGCGGCGCAGCGCCGCGCGCAGCCGGTCGTCCAGCGTCGGGTGATTGAAGGTGAACCCCTCGGCCAGGAGCCGCTCCGGCTCCACCCGGCACGACCCGAGCAGCTCGGTCGAGGGCGGCCCAGCCAGCCTGACCATCCGCGCCGGAGCCCGGAGGAACGCAGGCCTCCGCAGCAGACCGGCAAGCCTCTCGGTGAGCTCGGCGTTGGTCGTCGTCCCCGGTCCGGCCAGGTTGTACGCGCCCTGCGCGGTCTCCTCCACGGTGAGGAACCCCGCGGCCCGCAGCCAGTCCTGCAAAGAGATGGTCGCGAGGTACTGGCTCCCGTCGCCGATCCGGGCGCCCAGACCCAGCCGGAAGGCGGGCAGCATGGACTTGAGCATGCTGCCGGACCGGTCCAGGACCGGCGCCGTGCGCATCACCACCACGCGGGCTCCCGCCTCGCGCGCCGGGTCGGCGGCCCGCTCCCAGGCCCGGGTCACCGTGCCGATGAAGGTCTGGGCGTCGGTCGGCGTGCGCTCGGTCACCACGGCCTCACCCCGGTCGCCGTACCCTGCCACGCCGTTCTGGACGACGAACGCCGGACGACCCCCGGCCCTCGCGACCGCCTCGGCGAGTGTGGCGGTGGTCCGCACCCGGCTGTCGGCGAAGGTCCGGCGGTACGACGCCGTCCAGGGCCAGTGCGCGAGCGGGGCTCCGGCCAGGTTCACCACGGCGTCGGCCTTCGCGAGCACCGCCTGGTCCACCCGGCCGGCGTACGGATCCCACGACGACTCGTTGCCGGTCGCCGCCTCCCCTCGGACCAGCCTGACCACCGAGTGCCCCTTGCCGGCGAGGTGGTCCCGCCAGGCAGTGCCGAGGAAACCCGACGCTCCCGCCATCACGATGCGCATGGGGCGATCCTTGCAAGTGCGGGCAAGGCCGTGAGCGCGAGTCGCGGTCTGCGCGCCCCCGTCGGGCTGCGCCGGACCCTCAGACCTCGAACTGGCCGGCCTCCAGGCGCTGCTTGACCTCGGTGAGGAAGCGGGCCGCGTCGGCGCCGTCGACGAGCCGGTGGTCGTAGGTCAGCGCGAGGTAGACCATCTGCCGGATCGCGATCGTCTCGCCGAGGTTCGGGTCGCTGATCACCACGGGCCGCTTCACCACCGTGCCGGTGCCGAGGACGGCCACCTGCGGCTGGTTGATGATCGGCGTGTCGAACAGCGCGCCGCGGCTCCCGGTGTTGGTCAGCGTGAAGGTCCCGCCGGCCAGCTCGTCCGGGCCGATCTTGTTGGTGCGGGTGCGTTCGGCGACGTCGGCGATCTTGCGGGCCAGGCCGGCGACGTTGAGGTCCCCGGCGTTCTTGACCACCGGGGTCAGCAGGCCCTTCTCGCTGTCGACCGCGATGCAGAGGTTCTCGTGGTCGTAGTAGGTGACCTCACCCTTCTCGGTGTCGATGGACGCGTTGAGCGAGGGGTGGGTCTTCAGCGCGTCGATGGCGGCCTTGGCGAAGAAGGGCAGGAACGACAGCTTGACGCCCTCCCTGGTCGCGAAGTCACGCTTGACGGAGTCGCGCAGCCGGCTGACCGAGGTGACGTCGACCTCGACGACGGTGGTCAGCTGCGCGGAGACCTGGAGCGACTCGACCATCCGCTGCGCGATCACCTTGCGCAGGCGGCTCATCTTCTCGGTCCTGCCGCGCAGCGGGCTGGGCGCCGCCGCGGGAGCCGGTGCCGCCGACGGTGCGGCACCCGGTGCCGGCGCGGTGGCCGGCGCAGGCTGGGCCGCGGCCTGCTGCTGTGCCTTGGCGGCGTCGAGGACGTCCTGCTTGCGGATGCGCCCGCCGACTCCGGAGCCCTGCACGCCGGACAGGTCCACGCCGTGCTCGGCGGCCATCTTGCGCACCAGCGGCGTGACGTAGCCGCCGCCGTCTCCCGTGGCAGCGGCCGCGGACGGGGCGACCCCCGTAGCTGGTGCAGCGGCTGGTGCCGCGGCCGGCGCGGCCTGCTGAGCGGGTGCCGGGGTCGGCTCCGGCTCCGGCTCCGGCTCCGCCTCCGGCTCCGCCTCCGGCTCCGGCTGGGCCTCCGGCTGGGGCGCCGGAGCCGCAGCGGACGCGTCGCCCACGACCGCGAGCTCGGCGCCGACCTCGACGGTCTCGTCCTCCGCCACCTTGATCTCCAGGAGCGTGCCGGCGACGGGGGAGGGGATCTCGGTGTCGACCTTGTCGGTGGAGACCTCGAGCAGGGGCTCGTCGACCTCGACGGTGTCGCCGACGGACTTCAGCCAGCGGGTGACGGTG
>JBIOYO010000291.1:0-5275 GCA_044870175.1 Nocardioidaceae bacterium
GGTCGGTGGTGACGAGCGGGACGTCGAGCGCCTCGGCCAGCGCGACGTACATCGCGTCCCATCCCCGGACCGTGCTGCGCAGCTCCCAGGCGCGGTCGAGCAGCAACCGGTGGCCGTAGCGCTCACCTGGCCACAGCCGCAGGTCGGCGACGGCCTGGCTGGCCGCGGTCTGGTCGAGCCAGCCGTGGAGGAACCCGCGACGAACCACCCCGAAGACCTCGACGTCGATGATGTGCGGCGCGGCCTGGTCGGCGTCGTCGGCGAAGCGCCGGCGGATCGCGTCCGCGCGGGGAGTGCCGAGAAGCACCTCGAGCAGGCTCGAGGCGTCGACGACGATCATCCGGGCCAGGGACCGCGCTGCTCGTCCAGGGCGGCGAGGATCTCGGCCCGTTCGACCGTCGAGCTCCTCCGGGTGGTCCGATCCAGCCATGTCTCCACGCTGGGCCGCGAGGCCAGCCGGGTGGCCTCGACGCGGAGCAGCTCTGGGACGCTCAGGCCGGTCTCCGCGGCCCGCCGCGCCAAGGCGGCGTACACCTCGTCGTCGAGGCCTCGGATCTGGACGGTCTTCGCCACGGCGTCACAGTATCATGCGACTTCGCATCGCGGCATGCATATTTGCATGTCCTGCACGCGGCCGCTGTCGGCGGTGCTTCAATGACGAGGTGGTGCGTGCGGGGAGGGGTCCGGGGAGGTCGCTCGGCACGGTCGTCTCAGGCGCCCTCGCGGTCGCCGGCACCGTCGCGCTCCTGGTCGCGCTGCTCGACCAGCAGCCCGCCCCTCCGAGCGCCGTCGCGGCGACGCAGTCCGGCCCGTCCCCGTCCGCCGACCCAATGGCACGCGAGCCCGCTCGCGCGCCGGCACCGGCCGGGGCGCGCGCCCGTGACCTGCGCGACCCCCTGCGCGGACCGCTCCTGACCGAGTCCGCGCCGGTGCGCCTGGACATCCCGCGGATCGGGGTGCGGTCACCGTTCGTGCGGCTGGGGGTGGACGCCGGAGGCTCGCTCGACGTCCCGCGCGACCCTGCGGTCGCCGGCTGGTACACCGGCGCCCCGTCGCCCGGAGCGCTCGGCCCGGCGGTCGTCGTCGGCCACGTCACCTGGGACCAGCGCCCCGGCGTCTTCTTCCGGCTGGCCGAGCTGCGGCCCGGTGACCGGGTGACGGTGCGCCGGGCGGACCACCGCACCGCGGTGTTCGCCGTACGCCGGGTGCGCGGCTACCCAAAGGAACGGTTCCCCACGCGCGCGGTCTACGGCCCGCTCGACCACGCCGGCCTCCGGCTGGTGACGTGCGGCGGACCGTACGACGCCGGCCGGCACCGCTTCGCCGACAACGTCGTGGTCTTCGCGGACCTGGTGGCAGTCCGCTCCTGAGCGCTCGCCCGCGCCCGGCAGAGGGCCGCTCACCCGACGGTCACGACCACCTCGTTCGACGTCACGCCGGTCGCGGGCTCCACCATGCGCAGCCGGTTGGGTCCGGTCCGGCCGAGCTCGACGAAGGTGGAGAAGTGGCCCTCGTCGTCGACGACGATGCTGAGCGGGTACGACGACCACTCGCCGTCGGAGTCCGCCAGCTGGACGCGGAGCGTCGCCCCGGGACGGTAGCTCCCGGTCAGCGGCACCGCGTCGAGCCTCCCGGCCTTCGTGGCGCCGGCCTCCACCGCGAGGTCCTGGTCGTCCGCGCCCGTCGCCGAACCGGACGCCGACTCCTGCTGCGGCGCGGGCATGGAGGTCGCTGGGCGCCTGAGCTGCGCGGCGGCGCTGTCGTCACCGGGCATCGCCGATGAGCCGGCCGCGGCGGTCCCGCCCGCGGCCGAGCCGTCGCGGCCGGAGTCCCGGTCCGCCCACGCCATCGCAACGACCAGGACCAGGACCGCGAGCGCGGCTGCGACCGCGACCAGCCAGCGACCGCGGCTCTGCCTGCGGTGGCGACTGCGGTTCACCCTCGCCCTCGGCGTCGAGACACCTCGACCACGCCGGCCAGCCCGACCAGACCGGCTCCGAGCAGGAGCAGCGGCAGCGACTCGACCCCGCCGGTCGAGTCCGCGCCCGCCTCGACCCCGCCGTGCGGGGCGCGGCCCGCCGACACGCTCATGACCATGCCGCAGCTGGCCGGGTCCGTCGCCTCCTCGGGGACGCCGGGCTTGCCCAGGCTCTTGGCGAAGGACGACTCGCCGAGGGCGTCGAGGTCATAGGTGCCGTTGCCGTTCGCGTCGATGCCGTGCTGCACCACGTGCGTGTTGGCGAGCTGGCCGATGAGCCCGTCGGGCACCTGAGCGGCCGGGATCGTACGGTCGTAGTCCAGCCGGCCCTGCTTGTCCGCGACCGGCATCCGCTCGATGGCGAGCCCGCTGGTGCCCGAGGTGTCGCCGCGGGTGGTCAGCGCCAGGAACGCGTTGCCGTACTCGCCGGTGGCCTCCTCGTTGGTGAGCCAGCCGTCGCCGTCTGAGTCCGCGGCCGGCGTGGCGCAGTGGAACTCACCGCCCTCCAGCGACCCGTGGATGTGCTGGGCGTGCGGGCCCGGCACCATGCCGGTGGCATGGATCCGTACGCGCAGCGACCCGTCGTCGTGGGCGGTGATCGTGACGGTCCCCGTCACGCCGCTGTGGTTCTGCTCGACGAGGTCGCCGTGCAGCGTGGTGTCCGCGGTCGCGGGCCCCGCTGCCGTGCACAGCAGCGCCGCCGCCGCCCCCGCCACCCCAAGAGCGCGTCGATAGGTCATCGGCACGATCCCCCCTTCTCGTCTCGTCGCAGCCTAAACCGGACTCCCGGTGTCGCGTGGCGGGTCTGCTCGATCCGCCGAGCTGGAGGGAGAGGTCGGCCGGTCACGAGGGGCCGGTCACGACCCGGACGCGGTCTCCCAGAGGCCGACCAGGTTGCCCTCGGTGTCGGTGAAGTAGGCGGTGAACCCCATGTCGCCCACGGGCTGCCGCTCGAGCACCGTGCTGCCGCCGGCGTCCTGGACGGCCTTGAGCGCGGTCTCGATGTCCGCCACGTCGATGACCAGGTTCGGAGAGGTGAACCGCCCGTCGCGCTTCATCATCCCGCCGTTGATGAAGCCGCTCTCGGTCGGGCCCTGGTCGCCGCTGGGCCCCGTGGCCACGATCGTGTAGTCCATGCCGGGCATCGGCATGATCTGCCAGCCGAAGGCCCCGGCGTAGAAGGACCGGGCCCGGTCGACGTCGTCGACCGGGATCTCGAAGTGCACGACACGTCCTGACATC
Source organism: Nocardioidaceae bacterium (assembly GCA_044870175.1). Taxonomy (GTDB): domain Bacteria; phylum Actinomycetota; class Actinomycetes; order Propionibacteriales; family Nocardioidaceae; genus JBIOUF01. The sequence continues at coordinate 3,221 of JBIOYO010000291.1, forward strand.
TGTGCCTCCTCGGGCAGGAAACGGTGACGGACCCCCTCCACCGAGGGAACCCCGCCCAGCCTGGCCCGTCAAGGCCGCCGCCGGGGATTGACCGAGCCGCGACGTGGATACCGTGGAGGTATGACCGGGCCGAGGCCAGATGTGGGCGAGCCGGACGTGACTGAGCTCTACGACGACGGCGTCGAGGCGGGGCTGGTGTGCCGTGTGTGCGGGGCCCTGGTGGCCCGCGAGGGCCGCTACCCCAAGGCGCACTGGGACTGGCACGAGGCCAGCAACGGCGCCTGAGCCGAGCCTGGTCTGCGCCGGGCCGCGCACGGCAAGCCGGCTCCAAGCCGCCCTCAAGTCCGAACGCCGATCCTGCTCGTGAGAAACGACGACAGGAAGGCGGCTGCCATGAACAGGCCGACGAACCGCGAGCACCCCTACGCCCTCCAGACATTGCTCGGTGCTGTCCGCACCCGCGCGGAGCAGTTCGGCTACACGGTCACCGAGACCCCCGGCGGCTTCACCGTCGAGCGCGATCTGGCCGATGCCCGCTACTGGGGACTGCTCCACAAGGCCGGTGTGCACACTCTCACCGGCCACCAGGTGAGGGCGGACGCGTCGACCGGCGTGCTCGCGATCACCGACGTGCACCGCAACCTGCAGTGGCGGGCCGGCAACGACGGCACAACGCGGCTGCGGCCGTTCTGGTCCGCGCGGGGGGAGGCCTCGCGGGGCCGGATCTCCGCGGCGGGGGCCACGAGGTCCTGGGGCGTCCGGGAGGACGGCACCCTCGGCACGATCGAGGACTACTCCTTCGACACCGACGAGGGCCGCGCGACGATCCGCGACGCCGCGGCCGAGCTGGGCTGGCGCGAGCAGATGCCGCTGGACCAGCGGATCGGCCTCGCCGTCGCCGTCGCCACGGTCGTCCTCTTGGTGCTTTGCTTCGGCGGCTGGGGCCTGGTAGCGCTGCTCGGCTGAGACCCCGCGTGGCGTGGGGCGCCGAGCCGTCGTGTCCGCGTGGCGTGAGGAGGCCGAGCCGTCGTATCCGCTCTTCCCTCGGTGCTCTGCCGCCTCCCATGACGCGTCCGCCGTGGAAAGCGGCAAGACATCTCGATCCCATGGGAAACTGCCGACCGACCCGAGCAGAAGCGACGGGTCGAGCCCGTTTCGGCAGGCACTTGTGACGGCTCGGCAGAGATGTGGATCACATGGTGTTCTGCCGCACCTACTGCCCGACCAGCCGGCCGTCCACCACGGGGTCGACCGGCGAGTGTGCGCCGATGTAGTCGACCACGATGTCGAGCAGGGCGTCGCCGGGCTGCTGAACGTCGGTGCCCTGCGCGAAGCTGGTGTAGCCGTCGCCGCCGGTGAACATGAAGTCGTTGGTGACGATCCGGACCACGTCGGAGGGTCCGATGGCGGTCTCAGGGCCGCCGACCCCCTGCGGGGTCCGCCACATGCCCGTCACCACGGGCGTGGTGCCGTCGCAGGTGAAGGTTGCCCGGACTCCGGAGACCTGCGGGAACCGCCCGGAATGGACGTTGGTGTCGCAGACCGGCGAGAACCCGTTCAGAAGGGCCTGCTCCAGCTGCGCCCCGGTGAGCGAGAGGATCACCGTCCGGTTGCCGAACGGCAGCACGGCGAACACCTCGCCCCAGGTGATCTCGCACGGGTCCTCCCCGGCGCTGGGCCGGGAGCACAGAAGGTCCTGGCGCAGGCCACCGGAGTTGGTGAACGCCGCGTCGACGCCGGGGTACTTCGCCCGCATCGCGTCGGCGACCAGGTTGCCCATCTCCGACTCCGACAGCCGGGTTGGATCGCGCCGGATGTCGCTTGCCTGGGTGCCGATCACCTGGTTGCGCAGCTCGGCCGTCTCGGCGTCGGCCTGGTCGACGATCTCCTGCACGTCGTCGCGCGGCGTGACGCCGAGGGTCTTCGCGACCCGGGTGGCCCCACCGGCCCAGGCGACGTCGCCACGGCGGACCATCAGCTGCAACACGGAGTAGCTGGTGCCGGCGTTGATGCCCTCAGTGATCAGGATGTGGCCGCGCACCAGGTTGGAGACGC
>JBIOYO010000292.1:0-3000 GCA_044870175.1 Nocardioidaceae bacterium
TGCCCATGATCCCGCCGTTGGCCGAGACAGCGACGAAGATCGGCAGCGGGTAGCTCCAGGCGGGTGCCCCGGCCGCCGCGAGAGCCAGGAACCCCGCCACGGCGACCACCTGGACCGACAATGACACCTGCAGCACTCGCTGCGGGGCGACCCGGTCCACCATCCGGCCGACGGCCGCTCCCGCCGCGATCAGCCCGGCGGCGTTGACTCCGAACGCGACGCCGTACTCGACCTCCGACAGCCCGACGACGTTCTGATACACGAACGGCGAGGAGGAGATGTAGGCCATCATCACCGCGAACGACAGGGCGAACACCGCCACAGGTGCCCGGAAGGCGCGGGTGCCGAGCACGATCCTCATCGCGGCCGGCCACGACGTGGAGCTCACCGCGCGGACCTGCGCCGGTCGGGTCTCCCGCACCACGACGAGCACCCCGGCGAGCATCGCGGCGCAGAGTGCCGCGACGACCCAGAGCATGCCGCGCCAGCCGACCGGGCCGGCCAGCAGCCCACCGACGAGCGGGGCGAGGACCGGCGCCACCCCACCGACGGTCATCATCAGCGTGAACGCCTTAGCCGCCGCGCGCCCGGTCACCACGTCGGCGATGACAGCGCGGCCGATCACCATGCCACCTGCGCCGGTGAAGCCCTGCACGAGCCGGGCGGCGACGAGGATCTCCAGCGTGGGTGCGACCGCGCAGACCACCCCGGCCACCACGCACAGGGCCGCGCTCGCGACGAGCGGCCGCCGGCGCCCGTACCGGTCCGACACCGGCCCCATCACCAGCTGCCCGAACGCCAACCCGGCGAGGAAGGAGGTGAGGGTCAGCTGGACGCCGCTCGCATCCGCGCCGAGCTCGGCTCCCATCGCCGGGAACCCGGGCAGGTACAGGTCCGTCGCGACCGGGGCCACCGCCGCGAGCGACGCCAGCACCAGCAGCAACGGCCAGCCGATCCGGGTCGCGCGCGCGGGGCTCGCCGTCGGCGGCAGGGTGGACACCGAGGAAGTCAACCAGCAGGCAGACCCGTCCCCAACGCCGTCTTGGACATGCCTGTGATCGGCGCTCGCGATGCCGCCCGGGGTTGCCGCGCGGACCGTCGTGGTGGCTGACTGGTCGTGGCGCTGGACTCCCTGGCGCCCGAGACGAAGGAGCAGCGGTGACCTGGGACGACGGCAACCCCTACGTGGACGAGCTCGCCGAGGGCCTGTACGCCTACGTCCAGCCGGACGGGGGCTGGATGGTCAACAACTGCGGCGTCGTCGTCGACGGCAGCGGGTCGGCGGTCATGGTCGACACCACGTCCACCGAGAGGCGCAACCGGGCCGTCCTCGCCGAGGTGGCCCGGGTGAGCACCGGTTCCCCGCACGCGGTCGTGAACACCCACCACCATCCCGACCACACCTACGGCAACGGCTTCCTACCGCCGGAGACCCTGGTCATCGGGCACGACAGGTGCCGCGACGAGGTGATCGCCGCCGGCCTCGAGGCCACCAAGGTGATCACGGCGCCCGACTACGGCGCCCTGACGCTCCGGCCGCCGGAGCTGACCTTCTCCGAGCGGCTGACGCTGCACCTCGACGGCTTCCCGGTCGAGCTTCGTCACGCCGGCCGCGCACACACCAGCAACGACGTGGTGGTCTGGCTTCCCGAGCAGCGGGTGCTGTTCGCCGGCGACCTGGCCTTCTCCGGCGGCCAGCCGTTCCTGCTGGAGGGCTCGGTCGCCGGGTTCAGGAGCGCGATCGCGCAGATGCGCGCCCTGCAGCCCGAGGTGCTCGCCCCTGGGCACGGCCCGGTCCGCCGGGGCGACCAGGTCGGGCGACTGCTCGACGACCTGGACACCTACGTCGAGTACGTCGCGCAGGTCGCGGAGGTGTCGTACGCCGCCGGCATGACGCCGCTCGAGGCCGCGCAGAAGCACCGCGACAACCCGTTCAGCGGCTGGGCCGAGACCGAGCGGTTCGTCGGCAACCTGCACCGGGCCTACTCCGAGCTCGCCGGCAACCCGCTCGACACCCGGCTCACCGTGCCGGCGGTGTGGCCGGACATGGTCACCTTCCATGGCGGCCCGATCCCCTGCCACGCATGAGCGACCACCGCGTCCCCCGCAGAGTGGTCACCGGACACACGCCGGACGGGGTGTCCGTGGTGCTGTCCGACGGGCCGGTCCCGGTGAGCCGCGACCTCCCCGAGGACGGAGTGTCCTTCCACGAGGTCTGGAACACCGAGGGCGCCCCCGCGCGCATCACCGCCGCCGAGCCGAGCGAGCCCACCGAGCGCACCCTCGCCGTCCCTCCACCCACACGCGGGACGAAGGTCAGGGTCAACGAGTTCCGTCCCGGCCACCTCGACGAGCGCGGGCTGCAGTCACCGGTCCATCGCACCGCGTCGGTCGACTACGGCATCGTCCTCGAGGGCGAGATCACCCTGGTCCTCGACGACTCGGAGGTCACCCTCGGCCCCGGTGACGTCGTCGTCCAGCGCGGCACCGACCACGCCTGGGCCAACCGCGGCGACCGCACCGCCCGAGTGGTCTTCGTGCTCGTCGACGGCGAGTTCGACGACGAGCTCGCCGCCACATTTCCCGGCGGCCTCGCCGGCCTCATGCACGGCGGGCCGCGGGCCTGACCCGGCCGTTTCCCATGGGATCCAGGCTTCCTGCCGCTTCCCATGGCGTACGCCGCGTGGGCAGCGGCAGAGCGTCATGGGCAGCGGACCGACCGTCCAGTACCAGGCGAGCCTCAGCGCATCCGGCGAGGGTCGGGGAAGCCCAGGCTGCGGTACCCCTGCGCCCGCTTCGCCAGCGACGAGGCCAGCACCGGCGTCTCGACGTCGTGGTAGTCGTGGACGACGGCGGTCGCCTTCCCGGGGTAGGGCCGCAGCAGCCTTCCGGCGTACTGCACGACTCGTCCTCTGAACGCCAGCGGCGCGGCGAGGAACAACGTGTCCAGCCGCGGGCAGTCGAAGCCCTCACCGACGTACGAGCCGGTGGCCAGCACCA
>JBIOYO010000293.1:0-3106 GCA_044870175.1 Nocardioidaceae bacterium
GAGGCGGCCCGGCGGGTGCTCACCCTGCGGCGGCTCTGCGAGACGGTGCGGGACTACGAGCGCCCCGTGGACCTGGCCATCGAGACCAAGCACCCGACCCGGTACGCCGGTCTCGTGGAGCGGCGGCTCGTGGAGCTGCTGGCGGAGTTCGGCTGGCTGGGCGAGGGCTCGCCGGTCCGCGTGATGAGCTTCTCCACGGTGGCCCTCACCCGGGTGCAGCGGCTGGCGCCGGCCCTGGGGCTGGTCCTGCTGTTCGACAAGGCGTACTCGTGGAAGCTGGTCAAGGGTGTCCTGGCGCCGGGATGGGTCGCCGGCCCCGCGATCGAGGTGCTCCGGGACCACCCGAGCGTGGGGAGTAAACTGCGGCGGGCCGGCCGGCGTGTGCACGTCTGGACGGTCAACACGGATGACGACATCGATCTCTGTGTCGACCTCGGGGTCGAGGCGTTGATCACCGACGCGCCTGCGCGCACGCTCGCCCACCTCCGCCGACGGTGACGCCGGCCGACGGGCCCCGGCGTTTGCGTGCGGGGGTTGAGGGAAACCATCGCATCGGAACGGTTTCCGGTTCGACAGTGGAGGGCGAGGCACCAGTTGTGGGAGCTGGACGCACCCGCACCGAGGACGAGCAGATGAGGTTGCGCGTCCCGTTCGCGGCGCCGTCCGTCGCCCTCGTGCGCAGCACCCTTCGCCGCTGGATGGGCGATCGCGGACTGCGCGGTGAGCGGGTCGACGACGCCCGGATCGTCGTCTCCGAGCTGGTCGCCAACTCCGTCCGCCACGCCCGGCCGCTCCCGGACGGAGCCCTGATCGTGACCTGGTGGCTCGACGGCGACGACCTGCGGATCTCCGTGACCGACGGCGGCGCCACCACGACTGCCCACACCGTCGACGCCCCCGTCTCCGCCCTGTCCGGTCGCGGCATGACCATCGTGGACACCCTCGTCGACAGCTGGTGGATCGAGGACGGCCGCGTCGACAGCACCGTCCACACGAGTCTCGGTCTCTGACTCGGCGCAGCCCGAGGAGAGGCGAGCCGGCGGAAGCGCACCCTCAGGCTCCGCCTGCGCCTTTGCGGTTGCGCCGGTTCGCCGTTCCCGCAGAGACCACCGCCCAGGCACCCCCCGGCCGGCAGCGCGTCCCGACCTCGCCTCTCCTCGGCCTTGGCCCTACCCTTCGTCGCCATGGGGAAGCGCTCGCGAACCAAGGCCAGGACGGCGACGTCCGCAGGTCCAGCCGCCCCGGGAGGGCAGGTCGGTCCGCGGCAGCCGTGCCCCTGTGGCTCCGGGCGGCGCTACAAGGCCTGTCACGGCAGCGCGGCGGGGCCTGCCCCCGTCTTCGTCCGGCGGCCGTTCGAGGGGATGCCCGGCGAGTGCGACGTGGTGGCGATGCGCGAGATCGTGCCCGCCGCGACGGCGCCGCTCGCCCTCCGCGACCATCGCGAGCGCGACGTCACGCTGTGCACCCTGCTGCCGATGGCGGCGCCGGCGCTGGTGCGCCAGGACGGCGCGGTCTGGCTCGGGCTGCAGGTGCAGCACGCCTTCGGCGACCCCAGCCGCGACCTCGGTGCTGTCCTCACCCGGGCGCTCGAGGCGGAGCCCGGGGCGATGGTGGGCCTCACCGGGGACCCCGGTCCGGGCCCGCGGCTCCAGGACCTGGTGGCCGACGTGCCGGTTCGGGTCACCGTCCACGACGGGTTCGGGTTCTGGGTCGCCGACGTCGAGGACGCCGACGGGTCGGTGGCCGCCTCGCTGGAGCAGGCCAACGCCGCGGCCTCCCCGACCGCACGGCTGGCCTCCGTGCCGGCGGCGTACTGGACGGACGTCGGCACCAAGGAGCACCTGCGCTGGGTGCTGCCGCACGACGAGGACGACGTGCTCACGGCTCTCGCGCGCCTGCACGCGTCGGGGTCCGACCGGCTGGTGGAGGGCTCTCGCCTGGTAGGCATGTTCCGCGCGCACGGGCTGGTCGTCCCGGTGTGGGACCTGCCGCCGGGCACCGGCCCCGAGGCGGTTGAGGACCCGGCCTCGGAGCTGGCCGCGGCGCTCGACGAGGCGCTGTCGGACCGCACCCCGCTCTCGCCGGCCGAGCGCGCCGCGCGGTCCGGGCTGGCGAACCGGCAGGTAACCATCCGGTGAGCCGCGGCGGGCCCGTACTGAGTCGCGGGTCAGCACGACGCTCGTTCCCGCCTTACCTGCTTGACTAGACAGCCCCGCACGGCCGACGCAAAATCTTGCGGAACTCGGCGCGCTGGTTGATCAACGGCTCAACGACCCCGTATCGTCTTGCACGCCCGGTCGTTGTTGTATCCCCCGTCAGCAACGGCCGGGTTTCCGCGTCCCCAGGGCCGTTCCACTTAGGGTCGGGGGATGATCCGCTTCGAGTCGGTCTCGAAGGTCTACCCCGACGGCACGGTCGCGGTCGGTGGGCTGGACCTGGAGGCTCCCTCCGGCCGTACGACGGTCCTGGTCGGTCCCAGCGGGTGCGGCAAGACCACGTCGCTGCGGATGGTCAACCGGATGATCGAGCCGACGGCGGGACGGATCACCATCGACGGCGACGACACCGCTGCGATGGACGCGGCCACCCTGCGCCGCGGTATCGGGTACGTGATCCAGCACGCCGGCCTGTTCCCGCACCGCACCGTCGCGGACAACGTCGCGACGGTTCCGCGCCTGCTCGGCTGGGACCGCCGGAAGGCCCGCGAACGCAGCCTGGAGCTGCTGGAGCTGGTCGGCCTGGAGGCGGGGTTCGCCGGGCGCTACCCGCACCAGCTCTCCGGTGGGCAGCAGCAGCGGGTCGGGGTCGCACGCGCGCTCGCCGCCGATCCGCCGGTGATGCTGATGGACGAGCCTTTCAGCGCCGTCGACCCGGTTGTCCGCGAGCAGCTCCAGGACGAGTTCCTCCGGCTGCAGGCCGAGCTCGGCAAGACCATCTTGTTCGTCACCCACGACATCGACGAGGCGGTCCGGCTGGGGGACCTCGTGGCGGTGCTGCGGGTCGGCGGCGAGCTCGCCCAGGTGGCCGACCCGGCGACGCTGCTGCGCGACCCGCACGACGACTTCGTCGCGGACTTCGTGGGCCGCGACCGCGGCTACCGTGGCCT
>JBIOYO010000294.1:0-6953 GCA_044870175.1 Nocardioidaceae bacterium
GCCACCGCCAGCGGGGTGAGGCCTCGGCCGGCGCGGCGCTGGTCGATCCAGTACCCGAGGTGGGCGAAGCGGGCGGAGCCGCCGACGATGTTGTTGACCGTGACCTGCCCGGCGAAGCCGCCCTCGACCAGCATCGCCAGTGGCACGCAGCGGCCGGCTCGGGCCTGCCGGTGCAGGTCGCGGACCATGCTGCGGAACGACCCCGGCGCCGACCGGTCTCCCGTGGGCAGCGTCGCCTCCCACGGCTGCAGCCACTCCCGGTTGCGCTCGCGCACCTCGCGCCAGGCCCGGCCGTCGCCGTACTGCAGCGGGCGCAGCCTCAGCGGTCCGCGGCGCAGGTCGACGGACCGCCACGAGCCGCGGGCCGCCGGGCTCAGTGGTCACCTCCGCTGATCTGCTCGGCCGCGTGCCGCAGCAGGGGTACGACGACCTCGAGCCCGTCCTTCACCCCGCCCCTCGAGCCGGGCAGGTTCACCACCAGCGCTGCGCCGCACACCCCGGCCAGCCCCCGCGAGAGCGCCGCCGTCGCGACCCCCTTGGCGACGCCGTGGGCGCGCACCGCCTCCGCGATCCCCGGCACCTCGACGTCCAGCAGCGGCCGGGTCACCTCGGGGGTGCGGTCGGTCGGGGTCAGCCCGGTGCCCCCGGTGGTGAGCACCGCCCGGGCCCCCTCGGCGACGGCCTCGCGGATCGCGGCGGCGACCGGTCCGCCGTCGGGAACCACCCGCGGCGCCGGCGTGGAGAAGCCGGCCTCGGTGAGCGCCGCGACGATGAGCGGCCCGGTGCTGTCCTCGTAGACACCGGACGCCGCGCGGTTCGAGGCGACGACCACGACCGCCGTCATCGGGGCGGTCACGGCCGGCTCCAGTCGCCGCTGCGACCGCCGGACTTCGCGGTCACCCGGACGTCGTCGATGACCGCCGCCCTGTCCACCGCCTTGACCATGTCGACGACCGTGAGCGCGGCGACGCTGACCGCGGTCAGCGCCTCCATCTCCGCGCCGGTGCGGTCGGTGGTGCCCACGGTGGCGCTGATCTCGACCGCTTCGTCCGCGACGTCGAGGTCGACGGTCACGCCGCTGACCGCGACCGGGTGGCACAGGGGCACCAGGTCGGGCGTGCGCTTGGCGGCCATGATGCCGGCGACCCTGGCCACACCCAGCGCGTCGCCCTTGGGCACGCCGCCGGAGCGCAGCAGCCGCACCACCTCCGGCGACACCCGCACCCGCCCTCGCGCCGTCGCCTGGCGTGCCGTGACGTCCTTCGCCGACACGTCCACCATGCGGGCGGCGCCCGACTCGTCGACGTGGGTCAGCCGGTCCGGTGCCATCAGAAGTCCCGGTCGAGCACGAGCACGTCGCCGGCCGACCCGGCCTCCACCGACGTCACCTCCGCCGGGACCACCAGCAGGGCGTTGGCCTTCGCCAGGTCGCCGAGCAGGTGGCTGCCGTGGCCGCCGACCGGCGTCGCCGTGTTGCCGCCCGGTCCCATCTCGAAGCGGGCGCGGACCAGCTGCTGGCGCCCGGGAATGGAGGCGAACCCGTCGGTGACCGTCGCGCGGACGGTCGGGCGGCGGGCGGGCAGCCGGCCCATCAACGTCCGGATCGCGGGGAGGACGAACATCTCGAACGACACGTACGACGACACCGGGTTGCCCGGCAGCGTGAAGATGGGCGTCCGGTCCGGGCCGACATGGCCGAACCCCTGCGGCTTGCCGGGCTGCATCGTCACCTCGCCGAACCACACCGTGCCGAGCTCCGCGAGGACCTCCTTCACCACGTCGTACTGGCCCTTGCTGACCCCGCCGCTGGTCACCACCAGGTCCGCCCGGACCAGCTGGTCGGAGAGCGCGTCGCCGAACGTGTCCGGGTCGTCGGAGACGATGCCCACCCGGTAGGCGATCGCCCCGGCAGCGCGGGCGGCGGCCGCCAGCATGAACGAGTTCGCGTCGTAGATCGAGTCCGCCCCGAGGGGAGTCCCGGGCTCGCGCAGCTCCGATCCGGTGGAGACGACCACCACCCGGGGCCTCGGCCGGCACCGCACCTGGCTCCGGCCGACGCCGGCCAGGAGCCCGACCTGCCGGGGGCCGAGCAGGCTGCCGTCCTCCAGCAGCAGGTCCCCTTCGCCCACGTCGTCGCCCCGAGGGCGGATGTGCTGGCCCGGTGACGGCGCCCTGGTGATCTCGACGCTGGCAGCGCCGGCGTCGGTCCACTCGACCGGCACCACGGCGTCGGCGCCGTGCGGCACCGGAGCGCCGGTCATGATCCGCACCGCGGCGCCCGGCGCCAGCGCGCGCAGTCCGGCGCCGCCGGCCGCGGACTCCCCCACCACCGGCAGTCGCACCGGAGCGCCTCCCAAGGCACCCTCCACGTCTGCGGCGCGCACGGCGTACCCGTCCATCGCGGAGTTGTCGAAGGGCGGGACGTCGAGGGGCGAGTGGACGTCCTCGCACACGGGCAGGCCGACCGCCTCGAGCAGCGGCTGGTCGAACGGCGGAAGCGGGCGGACGGCGGCCAGGATGCGGGCGACGTGGTCCTCGACGGAGACCGGCGGGGCCTCGGACCGGGGGACGAACGCCATACCGCGACCCTACTTCGCGGTCGGGTCCGGGGAGTCGTCCCCGGACAGCGTCGTGCCCGAGGGCACCTCCCCTGGTGACCCCTCCTCGCCGAGCTCGACCGAGCCGACCACCCGCACACCGCCGCCGAAGGTCCAGTCGCCGCGCACGGTGAAGCTGGTCGCCTCCCGCAGGCTGGGCACCCCCTCGGGGAACCGGCGGTCGAACCCCTCGACCAGCTTGTAGGGCTTGCCGAGGTCGACGAACGGGACCGCCGCAGGCACCTGTCGCAGCGTCGCGGCATCATCGAGCTCGTAGCAGTCCGAGCGCAGCACCAGCAGGTCGTCGGTGGTCTTGACCGGCACGAACCGCTCGCGTCCGACCTCCACGGTGGCGGCGCCGTCGAACACCTCGATCGCCGCTCCCATGGCGGTCTCGATCTGGATGACCTCGGGACTGCTGGGATCCGACGGGTCCACGGTCTTGGCGTTCTTGATCATCGCCAGCCCGAGCACGCCGTCGCGCTCCTCCAGCGCGTCCCGCATCGCGGCGAGGTCGAACCACAGGTTGTTGGTCGAGGTGTACCGGTGCCGGTCCAGGTCCGCCAACGCCTCGCCGTCCTCGGGCAGGGTCTGCGCGGTCTCCCTCAGCACGACCCGCCCGTCGGCCTTGCGCCGCGCGAAGTGCCCGCCCTTGCGGTCGCTGGGGGTGCGCCGCACGGCTTCGATCGCGAACGGTGCCCCGCTGGCGGCGAACCATCCGGCGACCCGTGGGTCCGGCGTGGCCCCGAGGTTGTCGGAGTTGGAGACGAAGACCCGGGCGAAGCCCTCGGCGAGCATCTGGTCGATCAGACCGGTGCCGCGCAGGGCCGTGTAGAGGTCGCCGTGGCCGGGCGGACACCACTCCAGCGACGGGTCCGCGGGCCAGCTGACCGGGGTCAGGTCGTCGGCGCGGAGCTTGGGCTCCTTGTTCTGCAGGAAGTCCAGCGGCAGCACCGAGTCGGGCAGGTCCGGGTACGCCGACAGGGCGGCCAGCGTGTCGTCGCGGGTGCGGAAGCTGTCCATGAACAGCAGCGGGAGCCGGACGCCGTACCGGCGGCGGGCCGCGAGCACCTGCCGGGCGATCACGTCGAGGAAGGTCAGCCCGTCGCGGACGGCGAGCAGGGTCTTGGCGCGGTCCAGCCCCATGGACGTGCCCAGGCCGCCGTTCAGCTTGACGACGACCGTGCCCGCCAGCGCCTCCAGCGCGACGTCATCAGGCACCTCCGCCTCGGCCAGGGACGGCGAGTCCAGCGGCTCGATGCTCGACTCCGGGACCATGCCGGTCTCGCCGCTCTCCAGCCGCCGGTAGTAGTAGGTGAACACCTCCACCGCGGACGGGTGCACTCCCTCGGCCGCCATCTTCTCCTGCGCCTGGCGCAGCCCCGCCTCGCTCACCGGCCTGCCTTCCTTGCCTCAGCGCTCATGAGACCCGACTCTGGCACAGCGTAGGTTCGCAGGTGTGGACCCCTCCCTCGCGCTGGCCGCGCAGAAGACCGCGCTGCGCGACCGCCTGCTGACGATGCGGCGGCGGCGCAGCCTCCTGGAGAACAGAGAGGCCGCGGAGCGGCTCGCGGAGGTGCTGACCGCTAGGCCGGAGATGCGCCGCGCGGCGACCGTCGCGGCGTACGTGTCGGTCGGCACCGAGCCGGGCACCGGTCCGCTACTGGAGCGCCTGGTCGCCGCCGGCCGCCGCGTGGTGCTGCCGGTGCTGCAGCCGGACAACGAACTGGACTGGGCGGCGTACGACGGCAGCCTGGTCCGCGCGCGCATGGGACTGCTCGAGCCGGACGGTCCGACGCTTGGCCCGGAGGCCATCGCCACCGCCGACGTCGTGCTGGCCCCCGGCATGGCGGTGGGCCGCGACGGCGTGCGCCTGGGCAAGGGCGGCGGCTGCTACGACCGGGCCCTGGGCAGGGTGCCGGTCGGCACGTTCACCTGCGTGCTGCTCTACGACGAGGAGGTGCTGGACCAGGTGCCGGCCGGGCCGCGCGACCGCGCCGTCGCGGCGGTCGCCACCCCGTCGGGGGTCACTGCCCTGCCGGCTCCAGGGTGAGCGTGTGCGCGGCGGCGTCCTCGACCGCCGCGCGGGTGAACGGCCAGGCCCGGGTTCGACCCGAGGCCCAGAGCTCGGTCTGGTCGGTGTAGTTGGGGTGGAAGGCGTGGCCGCTGGCGCCGGTGAGGTTGACCCAGGTCGACTCGTCGAGGTCGCGCATCGACACCACCATCCGCATCGAGGGCACCCAGTCCACGTCGTACCCCTCCGCCGCCGTCCACCCCGTGGCGTCGACGGTCGACGTGCCGCCGCCCAGCTGGAGGCCGCCCCGGTTCAGCAGGCGCCGCACCAGCCCGACGTCGGACTGGCCGACGGTCTGGTTCTCCAGGTCCAGCACGTGCTGGTGCCCCCACGTCCACTCCTGGGGGCGGCGCGCCTGGAGCCGGACCAGCTCGTCGCGGGCGTCCTTCATCGCCTGCTCCAGGATGTCGTCGCGGCTCTCACGGACGTCGGTGGTGTCGACGTCGTCCCACCACTCGCTGTTCGGCCGGTCGAGCAGGCCGCGCACCACCTCGAACCAGCGGTCGCCGCCCTCCGGCCAGGTGTCCTCGGGCATCTGGTCGTGGAACGTCCGCGCCAACACGTGCCGCCAGACCGCGTTGTAGTACGCCGCGGGCGCGGAGTCGGCGGGCTGGGTGAAGTCCCAGCCGCGGAGCAGCCGCTGCGCGACCCGGTAGTACGCCGAGCCCAGGTCGACGTCGAGGAGGTAGGGGACCAGGTCGGGAGCGAACCCGTTGCGGGTGTCCAGCTGGATCTCGGCCATGTCGTCCACCGACAGCGTGCCGCGCTTGCGGAGGATGTCGACGATCCGCTGGCTGCGGTAGCCGAACGCCTCCGGCTCGCCGAGGCGGTAGGCGTAGCCGGGACCGACCACGGGCTGGTTCGCGGTGGCGAAGAACCCCTCGTCGGGGTCGACGGCCGTCGGCAGCGCCTCGAAGGGGATGAAACCCCGCCAGTCGTCGCGGCCGGTCCAGCCGGCCACGGGCCACTCCCCGGTGTGGCCGGGGCGCCGCACCGGGATCAGGCCGGGGGCCTGGTAGCCGATGTGGCCGTCGCGGTCGGCGTACACCATGTTCTGGCTGGGTGCGGCGAACTTGCTCGCCGCCGCGCGGAACGACGCCCAGTCCGTGGCGCGGTTGATCTCGAACAGCGCGTCCGCCGTGGGGCTCGGCCGCAGCGCGGACCAGGCCAGGGCGACGGCGTACCCGTTCCCGCGGGCCGGCGCGCCGTCGTCGTCGACCGGAGCGTTCGCGCCGACCGTCGACAGCTCCTCCGACACGTCGGAGAGCAGCGGGCCGTGCCTGGTCCGCCGGACGGAGAAGGTGAACGGCCGCTCGCCGGCGATCTCGATCGTCTCGTCGCGGGACTGCAGGTCGCGGTAGCGGCCGCGGTAGAGGTACCGCGTGCCGCGCAGCTTCTCCAGGTACAGGTCGGTCACGTCCGGCCCGAGGTTGGTGAAGCCCCAGGCGATCTGCTGGTTGTGGCCGATCACCACGCCCGGCAGGCCGGCGAAGGTGAACCCCGCGACGTCGTACGGGCAGGCCGCGGTGACCTCGCGGCAGTGCAGCCCGGTCTGGTACCAGATGCTCGGCAGGGCCGGCGCCAGGTGCGGGTCGTTGGCGAGGATCGGCATGCCGGTCTTGGAGTGCTCCCCGTCGACGACCCAGCCGTTGCTGCCGATCCCCTCCCCGCTGCCCACCAGCGGTGGCACGGCGGCGACCGCGCGAGCCACCGAGGCGAACGCCCCGTCGGCCCCCGCTGGGATCGGCAGGACCGGCGAGAACCGCGGGCGGGCGTCCTGGTCGAACCTGCCCGCCACCACGGCTCCCTGCTCGAGGATCGGCCGGTGCCGGGCGTAGGGGTATGGCGGGAACAGCTGGGCGACCTTGTCCGGCACCAGTCGAGCGGAGAGCAGGGCGCGCTCGACCTCCTGATCCATGTTGGTGCGCAGGTCCCAGGCGATCGCCTTCAGCCAGGAGACCGAGTCCACCGGGGTCCAGTCCTCGACCTGGTAGTCCAGGCCGCTCGCAGCGAGCAGGGTGTACTCCAGCGACATCTCGCCGGGGGTGTGGTCGCGGATGTAGGCGTTGACGCCCGCGCTGAACGACTCCAGCGCCCGAAGCGTGTCGGGGCTCAGCAGCGCGACCTCCCGCTCCGCGACCCGCCGCCAGCCCATCACCCGGATCGCCTTGTCGGTGTCGAGGGTGTCCGCACCGAACATCTCCGACAGCCGCCCCGCCGTGATGTGCCGGCGCACGTCCATCTCGAAGAACCGGTCCTGCGCCTGGACGTACCCCTGGGCG
>JBIOYO010000295.1:0-5945 GCA_044870175.1 Nocardioidaceae bacterium
AGGTCGAAGAAGAGCGAGGTGACCAGCTTGACGTCGCCGAGCAGTGGTACGTCGGCGTGCACGATCGCGCTCTGCAGCACCTCGCCGCCGAACAGCAGGGGCGCGAGCGCGGAGACCGTCGCGACGAACAGGCCCAGTCCGAGCAGCCGGCCGGCGTCGACGGGAGCCGCCTCGTCGAGCTCGTGCCGGCCGCCGGCGAGGTAGCGCACCATCAGCGCCAGCCCGACCACCAGACCGCCGGCGAAGCCCCCGCCCGGCTCGTTGTGTCCGGAGAACACCAAGAACAGCGACACCACGACCATCGAGTGGAACACCAGTCGGGTCACCATCTCGAACAGCACCGACCGTCGCTGCGGCACGAGGGTCCGGCTGGCCCGCAGCCAGCGGCTGGGGGTCTCGATCGCCGCGTCGGGCTCGACCCGTGCCGTCCGGCCGGTGAGCAGGAACACCAGGCTGGCCACGCCGGTGGCCGACACGACCAGCACGGACAGCTCGCCCATCGTGTCCCAGGCCCGGATGTCGACCAGCGTCACGTTGACGACGTTCTGTCCGCCGCCGAACTCGTAGGCCTCGCGGGGGTAGTCGACGGACACGGTCGGCACGGAGCGGGCCCCGGCGGCGACGAGGGCGGCGCCGGCGACCGTGGCTCCCACCAGCACGCCGAGGCCGACCCGCCACCACCTGCTGGCGGTGAGCGGACGGTCTGAGAAGTACGGCGAGAACCGGCGCAGCACGAGCAGGAACACCACCAGCGTGACCGTCTCCACGAGCACCTGGGTCAGCGCCAGGTCGGGTGCGCCGTGGAGCACGAACAGCATCGCGACCCCGTACCCGACGACGCTGGCCAGCATCACCGCCCTGAGCCGCTTGCGGGACCGCACCGCCGCGACGGCGGCTGTCGCCATCAGCGCTGCGACGATGGGCTGGGCGGGTTGCTGCCACCGGACCACGTCGTCGGGAAGCCCGGTGCCGGTCAGCAGGACGCCGCCCGGCACGAGGACCAGGACCAGCAGGATCGTGCTCAGGTACAGCGGCAGGGACCCCCGCTGGGTCAGGCCGGTGACCTCGACGGACAGCCGGTCCAGCGCACGCATGCCGCCCTGGTAGACGTGCTCGGCCTGCGGGACCCGCGCTCCGACCCGCGCGACCGGCGCCCACCGGTACCGGGTGAGGTGCAGCAACGTGCCGGCTACCAGTGTCGCGAGGGTGAGCCAGAGCGGCAGCCCGACGCCGTGCCAGAGCGCGAGGTGCTCCTCCTCGTGGCCGGCCGGGTAGAGGTGGTCGTAGCCGGCGAAGAGGCCGGTCCACAGCTCACCGAGGAAGGCCGCGAGCAGGCCGGCGACGCCCAGCACCGCAGCGGGAGCTAGGAACAGCCACGGCACCGGGTCGGGCTCGCGCGGCGGCCGGGCGTCGGGGCTGTCGACGACGAGGCCCCAGACGAACCGAAGCGTGTACGCCATGGTGAGGGCGGAGCCGACCGCGAGGCCGGCCAGCGTCAGCCATCCCGCCCAGGCGGGCAGCCCCGTCCCCTCGCCGTACTCGGCGACGTCGGCGAACGCGGCGTACACCGACTCCTTCGCGACGAAGCCGGCCAGCGGCGGCAGCCCCGCCATCGACGCGGCGCCCAGCACCGCCACCGTTACGAGCGCCGGCATCCGGTGCCGCAGACCGGACAGATGCCGGAGGTCGCGGGTCCCGCAGCTGTGGTCGACGATGCCCACCACCATGAACAGCGTCGCCTTGAACAGCGCGTGGGCGCACAGCATCGCCAGCCCGGCGAGCGCCGCGGCGCGCGTGCCGATGCCGACCGCGACGGTGAGGAACCCCAGCTGGCTGACGGTGCCGTACGCCAGCAGCAGCTTCAGGTCGTGCTGGACCAGCGCGCGCAGGCCGCCCAGAAGCATCGTCGTCACTCCGAGCACGACCAGCGACGGCCGCCACACCGGGTCGTCGGCGAACGCTGGGCCGAGGAGCGCGACCAGGAACACCCCCGCCTTGACCATCGCGGCGGCGTGCAGGTAGGCACTCACCGGGGTGGGCGCGGCCATGGCGCCGGGGAGCCAGAAGTGGAAGGGCACCAGGGCGCTCTTGGACACCGCGCCGACCAGGACCAGCGCCACAGCGACGGTGACGAGGCCGCCGTCCAGCTCCGCAGCGAGCACGTCGCCGACCCGGTAGGAGCCCACGCGCTGGCCGAGGACCACGAAGCCGACCAGCATCGCCAGGCCGCCGAAGGTGGTGACGACCAGCGCGGTCATGGCGGCGCGGCGGTTGGCCTGACGCTCGGGGTTGTGACCCACCAGCAGGTAGGAGAAGACCGTCGTCAGCTCCCAGAACACGAACAGCAGCAGCAGGTCGTCGCTGACCACCAGGCCGAGCATCGACCCGGCGAACCCGGTCATCACGGCTGAGAACCGCGACAGCCCCGGGTCGCCCTCGCGGAAGTACCGCGCGCAGTAGGCCAGCACCAGTGCGCCGATGCCGGTCACCAGCACGGCCAGCGTCCAGCGCAGGGTGTCGACGGCGAAGGCGAGCTCCATGCCGATCTGCTCGATCCAGGGCAGCACGGAGACCACCGGGTCCGGCGACGTTCCGGTCACCTGCCCGGTCTGGGCGAGCAGCCAGCCGAAGGCCACCAGCGGGACGAGGGCCAGCACCAGGAAGGCGTTCCGGCCGAGCCGACGGACCAGAACAGGGGCTACCGCTGCGGCGACGAAGTGAGACGCGATCAGCAGCAGCATGGGGCTCCGCCGGTGGTCCCCATGATCAGCGCAGCTCGGTCTTGAGGATCTTGCCCGACGGCCCGTGGTCGAAGGCCGAGCGGAACTCGACGAGACGGGGGTACTTGTACGCCGCCACGCGCTCCTTGACGTACTCGACGACCTCCTCCTCGGTGAGCCGAACGCCCTCGTGGGGCACGACGAACGCCTTGACCTCCTCCCCGAGCCGGGGGTCGGGGACGCCGACCACCGCGGCCTCGGCGATGCCGGGGTGGGTGTAGAGCACCTCCTCGATCTCGCGCGGGTAGACGTTGTAGCCGCCGCGGATGACCAGGTCCTTCTTCCGGTCCACGATGAACAGGAAGCCGTCGTGGTCGACGTAGCCGAGGTCGCCGGTGCGGAGCCAGCCGTTGCGGAACGTCCTGGCCGTCGCCTCCGGGTCGTCGTGGTAGCCGCGCATCACGTTCACGCCGCGCACGACCACCTCGCCGACGTTGTCGGCGCCCGGTGGGAGGGCCCGGTCGTCCTCGCCCCACACCTCGACGTCGACACCCCAGATCGGCTTGCCGACGCTGTAGGCCTTGCGCTCCTCGGCGCTGACGTTGAACGTCGTCGTGGAGGCGGTCTCGGTGAGCCCGTAGCCCTCGAGGATCACGATGCCGAACCGGCGCTCGAACGCGTCGAGCACCTCCGCGGGCAGGGACGCCCCGCCGCTGACGCCCACGCGCAGCGAGGCGACGTCCGCCGGGTCCACGTCGGGGTGGTGCAGCAGGGCGAGGTACATCGTGGGCACGCCCTCGAAGACCGTGACCTTGTCGCGGGCGATCACCTCGAGCACCTTCGCCGGGTCGAAACGGGGCACCAGCGACATGGTGGCGCCGAAGCGCATGCACACGTTGAGCTGGCTGGACAGGCCGAAGACGTGGAACAGCGGCAGCACCACGACGACGACGTCGTCCTCGCGGATGCCGAACAACCGGCCCGGCGTGTCGGCGTTCATCAGCAGCTGGAAGTGGGTCAGCTCGGCGCCCTTCGGGGTGCCCGTGGTGCCGGAGGTGTAGACCACCACGGCGACGTCGCCGGGGTCGCACTGCTCGAACGGCGCGGGTGCGTTCGGGTCGGCGGCTGCAGCCACGGAGTCCAGCGTCCGCCCGACCGCGGCCTCGGGGACGCCCGGCGTGTTCACCACAAGGACGTGCGGCACGGCGGCGGCGTCGGCGGCCTTGGCGGCGTCCTCGGCGGTGCCGGCCCAGGTGACGATCGCCTTGGCGTGGCAGTTGCCGAGCTGGAAGCTGATCTCCGGCGCCTTGAGCAGCACGTTCATCGGTACGACGACACAGCCGGCCTTGAGGATCGCGAAGTAGGCCACCACGAACTGGGGGATGTTGGGCAGCTGCAGGCCGATCCGGTCGCCGGCGGCGAGCCCCATGCTGCGCAGGCCGGCGGCCAGGCGGTCGGAGAGCTCGTCGACCTGCCGGAAGGTCAGCGACCCGCCGTCGAAGAGCAGCGCGGGCTTCTCCGGGTGCGTCTTGGCGGACTCCCGCAGCAGGATGGCGATGTTCAGCGACATGGTGATCCTCACTTCCACATGGACGGTCGACCGCGGGCCCCGTGACCTTCGGCCGAGGTACGCAGGTGACGCGCTGGACAGACTAGGACCATGGAGCGGTTGAGCCCGTTGTCGGCGGCCTTCTTGTCTTTGGAGGACGCCGACCCCGCGGCGTCGCTCGCGATCGGGTCGGTCGTCGTGTTCGACGGGCCCGCACCGTCGTACGAGGAGTGGCTCAGCACGGTCCAGGGCAGGCTGCCGCTGGTGCCCCGCTACCGGCAGAAGCTGCGCACCGTCCCCTTCGACGTGGCCGCCCCGGGCTGGGTCGACGACCCGCACTTCGACCTGCGCTGGCACCTGCGGCACACCGCCGTCCCCAGGCCCGGTGGCCCGGAGCAGGTCGGCCGGCTGGTCGGCCGGGTCATGACGCAACGGATGGACCGCGGCCGCCCGTTGTGGGAGAACTGGCTGTGCGAGGGGCTGGAGGGTGGCCGCTGGGCGCTGCTGTCCAAGATCCACCACAGCGTGGTCGACGGCGTCTCCGGGACCGACATCTACCGGCTGATGCTGGACCTCTCACCCGACCCGGCTCCGCCGCTGCCCGACGACTGGCGCCCGGAGGCGCCGCCCTCGGCCGTCGCGGCGTTTGCCGGCGGGGTCTGGGAGACGCTGCGGATCCCCGTCGTCGACGCCGGGGTGGTGAGCACGGCGCTGCGCTCGCCCCGGGCGCTCTCCGCGCGCGCCGGTCGGTCCGCGCGTGGGATGGCGGCGTTGGCCGCCGCCTACGTGCGGCCGAGCCGGAGCCCGTCGCTGGTCGGTCCGCTGAGCGGCAGCGTGCGGTTCGCCTGGACCACCGTGTCCCTCTCCGACATGGACACGGTGCGGCACCGCTTCGGCGGCACGGTCAACGACGTGGCGCTGACCGCCATCGCCGGCGGGTTCCGGCGGCTGCTCCTGGAGCGGGGGGAGGAGCCCGGCCCGCACGCGCTGCGCTCACTGGTGCCGGTCTCGGTGCGCGCACCTGGGCACGAGTCGACCCTCGACAACCGGGTGTCCCTGCTCGTGCCCTACCTGCCGGTCGACGTCGCGGACCCGGTGGAGCGCCTCGGTGAGGTGCGCTCCCGCATCAAGGCGCTCCAGGCCTCGGGTGAGGCGGAGGCCGGGGAGGCCATGACCGGCCTGGCGACCCTCGGGCCGTTCGGGCCGGTGGCGTTCGGGATGAGGCGGGCGTTCTCCCTGCCCCAGCGGATGCTCGGCACGGTCACCACGAACGTTCCCGGCCCGCGAACGCCGCTGTACGCGCTGGGCCGCCGCGCGCTGCAGATCATCCCCTACGTCCCGATCGCGGACGAGGTGCGGGTCGGCGTGGCGATCTTCTCCTACTGCGACCGGCTCACCTTCGGTGTGACGGCCGACTACGACGCCGTGCCCGACATCGGCGAGCTCACCGCCGGCATCGACGACGCGATGACCGCCCTGCGGTACGCCGCGGCAGCCGACGCGGTCGACGAGCTTGACCAGGCTGGCAAGGAGGTCATCCGGCCATGACCACCAGGTCGGCCCGGTCCCGGGTCAGCGCGACCAGCTTCGCGTTCGGCTCGTCGCTGCCGAGGACCCAGTCCTCGGCGTGGTGGGGTGCCTTGCCGAACCGGACGTGCCGGGCGACCAGCCTGGAC
>JBIOYO010000296.1:0-2183 GCA_044870175.1 Nocardioidaceae bacterium
TCCGGCACGTCACCGTGGACGCCGCCGACCTGGGCCTGCCGCGCGCAGCCGCGGCGGACCTGCGCGGCGGGGACGCCGCCCACAACGCCGGGGTCGTGCGCCGCCTCGTGGCCGGCGAGGCGGGTCCGGTGCGGGACGCGGTCGTCCTGAACGCCGCAGCAGCACTGGCCGTCTACGCCGCCGAGGACGGCGACGTCGCCTCCCGGCTGGCCCGGGGCGTCACGCTGGCCGCCGAGGCCATCGACACGGGTCGCGCCCGCGCGGTCCTGGAGCGGTGGATCGCCGCCTCTCGGGCGTAGCCCATCGCCGTTCCCGCACAAACCACCACGCGCGCGATCACCCCGGCTGCGCCTCTCCTCGGCCTTCGCCCGGTCAGTCCAGGCCGAGGGAGAAGGCTGCCTCGAGGTCGTGCATCGAGTAGGTGCGGAAGGCGATGTGCGTCTCGGTCTCGGTGATGCCGGGGACCTTGTTGAGCTGGTCGGCGACCACGGTGGCGACGTCGTCGTGGCTGCGGACGCGCACCATCGCGATCAGGTCGATCTGGCCGGTGACTGAGTAGACCTCGCTGACGCCGTCCAGCGCGGCGATCTCGGCCGCGACCTCGGGAATCCGCGCGACGTCGGCCTTCACGAACACGATGGCGGTGATCATGGCGTCACGCTAGCCAACGTGCCTGCTCACCGCGCCGGCTGGTGCACCGGGGTGACCCGCCGGCGCTCGTCGAACGGAACCAGGGTGCGGCGGGACTCCGCCACCGCGTCGTGCTCGGCCAGATGGCGGATCGCGCCGCCGATGGGACAGGTCCACTCGCCGTCCACGTGCACGAGGCGGACGCCGTCGGACTCCAGCCAGCGCAGGATGCGCTCGGTCTCCTCGACGCTGGCCGCCGGGGTGGGGCCGGGGCCGGGCAGGACCACCTCCGCCTCGGCGGTCAGTCCGGTGACCCACTCGGCAGCGTCAGCGCGGGGCGGGATCACCCCCGCGGCGGCGAGCCGGCCGTGCCGGACGACGTGCACGACCCACGCGCCGTCCTCCTTGCGCGCTGCGACCAGCTCTGGGCACCGGGTCAGCGCCCCGACGCGCTGGGTGCGGGCCGCCCCTCGCAGGTACGCCGTGAGCCGGTCGCGCAACGACCCGGCCTCCTCGAACCGTTGGCCTTCGGCCAGCCGGGTCATCCGCCGCATGAGCGCGTCGACGACGGGGTCGGGCCCGGCCACCAGGGCCGACCGGAGGCGATCGACCACGCCGGAGTACTCCTCGGCCGTGACGCTCTGGTCGCAGGGGGACAGGCAGCGGCCCATCTCGGCGAGCACGCACGCGCTCAGCCTGGGGCGCCGGGCCATCCGTCCCGAGCACTGCCGGATCGGGAACGTGTCGTGAAGCGCGGCGACGGCACGTTCTGCGGACTTCCGCGAGGTGTACGGCCCGACGTACTCGGCGCCGTCGTCGAGGACGTCGCGCACGAGCGAGAGCCGCGGCCAGGGCTCGACGGTCAGCTTCACCCAGTGCACCCGTTCGGGGAACCGCGACCGCCGGTTGTAGCGGGGCTTGTGCTGGGCGATCAGCCGCAGCTCCCGCACCTCGGCCTCCAGGGGGCTCGCGCAGACGATGCCGTGGACCCTCGCCGCCAGGGTCACCATCTCACCCATCCGCGAGCGGGTCTCCGATGCCGTGAAGTAGGTGCGGACCCGGCTGCGCAGGTCGCGTGACGTGCCGACGTACAGCACCTGGTCGCGCTCGTCCACGAACAGGTACACCCCGGGTGCGTGGGGGAGGTGCTCGGCGAGGTGCCGCTTGCGGCGTTGGGCCGCGGTGACCCGGGAGGTGAAGGTCCGCAGCTCCTCCAGGGTGTTCACGCCTAGGTTGCCCAGGCGCTCCATCAGGCCGTGGAGCACGTCGACGGTCGCTCGGGCGTCCTGCAGGGCCCGGTGGTTGGGAGTCGTCGTCGAGGAGAACAGCCGCGCCAGCGAGCTCAGCTTGCAGTTGGGCGCGTCGTCGCGGGTCACGACCCGCCGCGCGAGCAGCGCGGTGTCGAGAACCTCGAAGCCGGGCCACTGCCGCCCCTGCGCCTGGGCGAAGTGCCGCAGGAAGCCGACGTCGAACGGCGCGTTGTGCGCGACCAGGACGGTGCCGAGGGCGAACTCCAGGAACGCCGGGAGCACCTGGTCGATGGACGGGGCCGT
>JBIOYO010000297.1:0-3421 GCA_044870175.1 Nocardioidaceae bacterium
TAGAGCCAGGTGCGCAGCGAGGAGCGGCCCTCGAAGGAGTGGTACGCCCGCCAGGCCCGCAGGAAGGTCTCCTGGACCAGGTCCTCCGCGTCGTGCGCGGAGCCGGTCATGCGGTAGCAGTGCGCGAGCAGCTCGCGGCGGTAGGGGTCGGCCAGCCGCGGGAACTCCTCGTCGGCGGCGGGCGGTGACAGCTCGGGAACCGCCGGCCTGGTCTGGGTCCTCACCTGTGCTTGCGCCATCTCGCCACCTTAGGTCGGGTCTTTCGCTCAGTGGCTCCGACCGACGCGGCGGCAAGGACTCATCGGTGTGTGGGCGATGGACGCGAGCTACTAGGGGGCCACCGGCTCCCCGCGCAGCGTGCGGAACGTGTACGCCTGCGCGATGATCACGACCGGGATCGCGACCAGGAGCCCGACCAGGCACAGGACGAGCCCGACGATGTAGGCCAGCACGCACAGCAGGAAGAACCCGAACAGGGTGCCGAGGTAGCGGTTCACGAAGCCGAAGCTGGCCTTGATGGCGTCGACAGCCGACATGCGCTGGTCGATGATGAAGTAGTTGGTGTACGCGGTGAAGAAGAGCACCACCAGGCCGGGGATGATGCACAGGATCAGCCCGATCGTGGTCGCGATGCCGATCAGGATGGCGGCGAGGACCACCTGCAGGTAGTCGATGCCGGTGAACATCGCCCCGATCCCCAGCTTGTGTCCGTGGGTGATGTCCAGGGCGCCCTTGGTCACGGCCGCCTGGATCACCAGGGACAGCACGGTCGACAGCAGCGAGAACAGCAGCGACACCGACCAGATGGCCCAGAACGACGCGCTGCCGCCCTCGGCGTTCCTCATCCCGCTGGTGATCCCGAACTGGATCCCCTGGACCACCGCGCCGAGGACAACCAGCAGCAGCACGACCAGCGCGATCGGCCCGAGGTTCTGGGTGAACTTCGTCCATCCGTAGTTGAAGGCGTTGCCGAGGCTGAAGCTGCCGGTCTGCCATGCCGGTGGCGGGGGACCGCCGGGCGGCGGGGGCGGCATTCCGCCCCATCCTGGAGGTGGAGGCGGGGGAGGTGGGGGACCCGGCGGGACGTTCGACTCACTCATCTGCTCACCCGTTCTGGCTGCTGGGGTCGGGACGCACTCGTTCTGGTCAGACGCTAGTGGCTGGATGTGGTCGATGCGGGGATGACCCACCATGAGCCCCGAGAGATTGAGTACTACGACTCAGGCGCAAGAGGCGCAGGACCGTCAGGCTGGTCCTATGAGCACAACGCGCACGACCTCCCGACCGGCCCACACCGTGGTCACCGCCCTGGTCGAGCGGCACCTGGTGGACCCGGTGAACGCTGACCTGGCCGAGTCCGTGGTCGAGCAGACCCTCGCGCAGCCGCACCAGGTCGTCGCCGTTGCGCGTCCGGCCACCCGCCGCAGCGCGCTGGTCGAGATCGCCGGGTACGCCGGTGGGGCGCTGGTCCTCGCGGCGCTGGGGCTGCTCGTCGCCGAGCACTGGGGCGGCTTCAGCCGGCACGAGCGGCTCGCCGCGGTCAGCGCCGTCGCGGTCTTCCTGCTGGGAGCCGGCATCGTGATCGGGCTCGCCTCGGGCGGGGTCCGCGAGCTTCGGGAGGCCTCCGACGCGGCCCGTCGGCGGGTGACCTCCACCCTGCTGTCCGCTGGGGCCGTCGCCGCGGGGGCGGCCGCCGGGATGGCCGTCGACCTGTGGGTCGACGGCAGCGGCGAGGGCCAGGCGTTCGCGTTCGGGCTCACGGTGACGGTGCTCGCCGTCGCGGCGTACCTGGTCGCCCCGTCGGCCCTGGGCCAGCTGGTCATCCTCGCCGGTCTGACCACCGCGGTGAACACCGGGCTCTGGCTGGCCGTGCAGGTAGGTGACGTCGGCTATGCGTTCGGGCTGCTCGCCGTCGCGGCGCTGTGGCTGGCCGCGGCCCAGGCCGGTGTGCTGCGCGAGCGGACCCTGGCCTACGTCCTGGGCATGGGCACGGCCCTGGTCGGCGCGCAGTTCCCCGTCGGGGGCGACCAGGCCGCCGTGGGCTACGTGCTGACCGCGGTCGTGGCCGCGGTCGGGTTCGGGTGGTACCTGCGCAGCCGGGCCTGGCCGTTCGTCGCCGCCGGCGTCGTCGCCGTCACGATCGTGGTGCCCGAGGCGATCGTCGACTGGACCGAGGGTTCCCTCGGCGTCGCCGGCGCCGTCCTGGTCACGGGGCTGACCCTGCTCGCCGCGTCGCTCGCCGGGTTCCGGGCCAGCAGATCCCAGTGACGCGGCAGGATGGGCGCCATGTCCGGCGCACCTCCCGCTCCGTCTCTGGGCCGGCTCGGCTCCGCCCCGGTCGCTGACCGCCCGGACCTGGTCGCCGCACCGGTCCGGGCGGCGCTCGCCGCGTGGCCGCCGGCCGCGAGCGTCGGCGTGGCCGAGATCGACCCCGCCCTCGCGGACACCGCCGCGCTCACCGAGGCATACGGGCTGGACCTGCGCGCCAGCGGCAACTGCGTGGTGGTCGCCGGTCGGCGCGACGGGGAGGAGCGCGTGGCGGCGTGCGTGGTACCGGCCGACACGCGCGCCGACGTGAACAACCTGGTCAAGCGGCGCCTGGACGTGCGCAAGGCCTCGTTCCTGGGGACGGAGGACGCGGTGGCCCGGACCGGGATGGAGTACGGCGGGATCACCCCGTTCGGGCTGCCCGGCGGGTGGCGGGTCTTCATCGACGCGGCCCTGCTCGCCGTGCCGGTCGTCGTGGTGGGCAGCGGCCTGCGCCGGTCAAAGCTGCTGCTCCCCGGCGCCGCGCTCGCGGACCTGCCCGCCGCCGAGGTGGTCGAGGCGCTCGGAGCCGGCCGAGCCGCCTGAGCTCACCCCTCCGCGCGCAGCCCGCCGAGCTCCAGGGCCCGCTGTGCCGCGGGGAGGGCAGCCGCGCGGTCGGGCGGGACGAGCCCGACCCTCGTCCTGCGGTCGAGCAGGTCGCCTGTGTCGACGGCTGCCTCGTGCGTCACGCCCCAGAGCAGCTCGGCCAGCGTGGTGGGCACGCCGGCCGCGACGGGCCGGAGCAGCTCGTCGTCGGGAAGGCCTGTGCGCCGGGCCGCAGCCAGCACCGACGGCGCCTCGGCGCCGTACCGGCGGACCAGGCGCGCGGGGGCGTCGACCTCGGTCTGCCGCTCTCGTGGCGCGGCGCCGACCAGTGGCAGCTCCCGCGTGCGGCACCGCCCCGCCAGGAGCCCCGCACCGCTCACGGCGGCGTCGACCGCGTCCTCGGCCATCCGTCGGTACGTCGTCAGCTTCCCGCCGACGACGGTCACCACGCCGGACTCGGAGACCAGCACCGCGTGCCGGCGGGACAGGTCCGCGGTCTCGCCCTCGGCGTGGAGCAGCGGCCGCAGACCGGCGTACGCCGCGGCCACCTCGGCCCGGCCGGGCGGCC
>JBIOYO010000298.1:0-2899 GCA_044870175.1 Nocardioidaceae bacterium
GGGCGCTACCGTGGAGCGGTGGCGGATCGGACTGGGCTGGGTGCTCCGGCCACGCGCCGCGACCCCGGCACGCTCCGGATCGGGTCGCTGGCCGGGGTCGACGTCCTCGTGCGGTCCTCCTGGCTGCTGATCGCGGTCGTCATCGCGGTGCTGGTCGCCCCCAGGCTGGCGCAGGTCGCGCCGGGGCTCGGCGGCCTGAGGTACGTCGCCGGGCTCGCGTTCGCGGTCCTGCTCACCTTGTCCCTGCTGGTGCACGAGCTGTCCCACGCGTTGATGGCCAAGCGGTTCGGGATCCCGGTGCGCTCGATCACGCTGCACTTCATCGGCGGGGTCACCGCGATCGACGGGGAGCCACGCTCGCCCAAGGAGGAGCTCGCGGTGTCCGTCGTGGGCCCGCTGACCTCCCTGGCCGTCGGTGGGGTCGCGTTCGCGCTGCTCCTGGTCACGCCCGAGGGGCTGCTCAGCGTCGTCGTCGGCATGCTCGCCGGCGCGAACCTCGTCGTGGGCGTGCTCAACCTCGTGCCGGGCATGCCGCTGGACGGCGGCCGGGTGCTCCGTGCGGGCGTGTGGGCGGCCACCGGCGACCCGCACCGAGCCACCCTCGTCGCGGGCTGGGCGGGCCGGGTGGTCGCGCTCCTGATGCTGGGCTACCCGGTACTGTGGTCCGCGCTGAGGGGCACCCCGGTCTCGGTGTTCGACGTGATGCTGGCGGGAGTCCTGGCCTGGTTCTTGTGGACCGCGGCGTCCTCGGCGATCCTCTCCGCCCGGGTGCGCGCGCGGCTACCGGCGCTGCAGGCCAGGCGGCTGGCGAGGCGTGCGGTCACCGTCCCCGCGAGCACGCCGCTCGCCGAGGCGGTGCGCAGGGCCCAGGAGATGCAGGCCGGCGCGATCGTGACCCTCGACCGGACCGGTGAGCCCGCGGGTGTCGTCAGCGAGGCCGCGCTCCTGGCGACCCCCGACGACCGGCGCCCGTGGTTGCCGGTCAGCCAGGTCGCCCGGACCTTGGAGGAGGGCCTCACCTTGCCGGCGGACGTGTCCGGGGAGGCGCTGGTCCGGGCGTTGCAGCTGGCTCCCGCCACGGAGTACCTGCTCCTGGAGCCCGACGGCCAGATCTACGGCGTGCTGAGCACGGTCGACGTCGACCGGGCCTTCTCGGCCACCGCGCGGTCGTGAGCGGCCTGCTCCGGCGTGCCCGCTGACGACGTCCCCCCCGAGGCGTGGTCGGGCGTGCACCGGGGCCCCCTCCGCGCGGGGGAGTGGGTGCGGCTGACCGACGCGAAGGGACGCCGGCACAACGTCTGCCTGGAGCCCGGCAGGAGGTTCTTCAGCAACCGTGGGCACATCGACCACGACGCCCTCATCGGCCGGTCGGAGGGGATCGCGGTCACGTCCTCGGCGGGCGGGGAGTACCTGGTGCTCCGCCCCCTGCTCTCGGAGTTCGTGGTCTCCATGCCGCGGGGCGCCGCCGTGGTCTACCCGAAGGACGCCGCCCAGATCGTCGCCCTGGCCGACATCTTCCCCGGAGCCCACGTCGTGGAGGCGGGGGTCGGCTCCGGCGCGCTGGCCTGCTGGCTGCTGAGGGCGGTCGGGCCGCTCGGGCTGGTGACGTCGTACGAGCGGCGCCCGGACTTCGCCGAGGTCGCGCGTCGCAACCTCACCCAGCTCTTCGGCGGTGACCACCCGGCCTGGCGGCTGGTCGTCGGGGACCTCGCGACCGGCCTGGCCGGCCGCGGCGGAGACGTCGACCGGGTCGTCCTGGACATGCTCGCCCCCTGGGAGTGCGTGGACGTCGCGGCGGCGGCGTTGCGACCCGGCGGCGTGCTCTGCGCGTACGTCGCCACCACCACCCAGCTGGGCCGCACCGTGGAGACCCTGCGCGCGCACGGGGGCTTCACCGAGCCGCAGGCATGGGAGTCGATGGTCCGCGACTGGCACGTCGAGGGGCTCGCGATCCGCCCCGGCCACCGCGGCGTCGGCCACACCGGGTTCCTGCTCACCGCCCGGCGGATGGCGCCGGGGGAGCGCGCTCCGGCCCGCAAGCGCCGCCCCGCGCCGGGCGCCTACGGGCCGGACTACACCGGTCCGCGACCGGCCTGGCTGCCTGCGGGGTCCGCGGAGGACCAGCCTCCCGCGTGACCCCCGTCCGCGTGCCGCGGGCCGTGCCTGGACGGGGCGCAGCGGCCGGGCCGATGTATCAGGACGGTGCGAAACCGCCTCGTCACGCATCGAAACCAGACTGTTACCGACCCGTGTCCACCGGCGCCCGACACCGGGCGAAAACCCCCTTCACAAGGCTCGGCCCGCGGGTAGGTTAATGGTTTGGGGTTACCCAACCCCGTTGCGGAGGTGGAGCTGCGATGCCGACGTCAGAGAGCAGTTCGAACGAGCCGGGACGCCGCGCGAGCGAGGACTGGGAGATCCAGGTCTCCTACCTCGAGGAGGAGGTCACCGACCTTCGCCGGCGGCTGGCCCAGGGCCCGTCGCACTCCCGCCTCGTGGAGCAGCGGCTCGCCGACACCCAACGGTCCCTCGCCGCGGTCACCGCCCAGAACGAGCGCCTCGCCCAGACCCTCCGCGAGGCCCGCGACCAGATCGTCACCCTGAAGGAGGAGGTCGACCGGCTCGCCCAGCCGCCGGCCGGCTTCGGGGTCTTCCTGCAGCGCAACGACGACGACTCGATCGACGTCTTCACCGGCGGCCGGAAGCTCCGCGTCAACGTGAGCCCCTCGGTCGACCTCGACGCCCTCCAGAAGGGCCAGGAGGTCATGCTCAACGAGGCCCTCAACGTCGTCGCCGCGCTCGACTTCGAGCAGGTCGGCGAGGTCGTGATGATGAAGGAGCTGCTCGGCGACGGCGAGCGGGTCCTGGTCATCGCCAACGCCGACGAGGAGCGGGTGGT
>JBIOYO010000299.1:0-3510 GCA_044870175.1 Nocardioidaceae bacterium
CTGATCGCCGTCGCCATGGGCGTGATGAACGTGTCGACGTACGCGTTCACCGTCGTCGCGGCGCGGCTGCTGGGACCGGTCCACTACGGCGCCCTGGCCGCCGTGATGGGCCTGCTGCTCGTGCTGAGCGTGCTGTCCCTGGGCCTGCAGGCGACGGGTGCTCGACGGGTCGCCGCCTCCCCGGGCGAGCGCGCCGGCATCGAGCGCGAGGTGATGCGCACGACGTACTGGTGCTCGGCCGGGCTGACCGTGCTGACGCTGGCGGCCGCGCCGGTGGTGTCGCGCGCGCTCGACCTGGGCTCCCCGGTGACGGCGGCGCTGCTGGCCGCGGCGGTGCTGCCGGTCACCCTGATGGGCGGCCAGGCCGGCATCCTGCAGGGCGAGCGTCGCTGGGTGCCGCTGGCCGGGGTGTACCTCGCCGTGGGCCTGGGCCGCCTGCTGCTCGGCACCGGGGCGCTGCTGGTGCGGCCGACCTCGGCGTCGGGCCTGCTCGGGGTGGCGCTCGGCGCGGCGCTCCCGGTCGTCGTGGGCTGGTGGGCGCTCCGGGCGCCGGTCCCCCTGGAAGGGGTGACCACCACCCCGCCGTCGCGACAAGAGCCGGCCGGTGAGCCGTCGACCCACCCGCACTCGGTGCTGCGGGAGATCGTGCACAACTCCCAGGCGCTGCTGGCGTTCTTCGCGCTGTCGAACGCCGACGTCGTGGTGGCGCGGGTCGTGCTCGACGCACACCAGAGCGGGTTGTACGCCGCCGGGCTGATCCTCACCAAGGCGGTGCTGTTCCTGCCCCAGTTCGTGATCGTCATCGCCTTCCCCTCCATGGCCGCGGCGGACCAGCGGCACCGCCACTTCGGCACCGCTCTGGGCCTCGTGCTCGCCATGGGCGCCGCGGTGACCCTCGGCACGCTGGTGCTGTCCGGGCTCGCGGTGACCTTCGTCGGCGGACAGGAGTACGCCGGCGTGCAGGACCTGCTCTGGGGGTTCGCGGCGGTCGGCACCCTGCTGGCGATGATCCAGATGATGGTCTACGAGGTTGTCGCGCGGCAGCGGCCGCGTGCTGTGCTCCTGGTCTGGGTCGCCCTGGTCAGTGTCGTCGTCGTCGGCGCGACGGCCGGCACACCCGGCGGACTGCTCGCGGTGGTCGCCGTCGTCGACAGCTGCCTCCTGGTCGCCCTCGTGCTCTGGTCGGCGCGGGTGAGCCCGCGCGAGCCCGCGCCGGCGTCCAAGCCGACCCCGACCTCTGGTTGAGCCCTCGCGTCAGTGCGCGGCCTCGTGCCAGCTCACGCCCGTGCCGACCGACACGTCCAGGCTGACGGTGAGGTCCGCCGCGGCGGCCATCTCGGTGCGCACCAGCGCCTCCAGCCCCTCGCACTCCCCCGGCGCGACCTCGAAGACCAGCTCGTCGTGCACCTGCAGCAGCATCCGAGACCGCAGGCCGGCGGCCTTGACCGCCGCGTCGACGTTCAGCATGGCCACCTTGATCACGTCGGCGGCCGACCCCTGGATCGGGGCGTTGAGCGCCATCCGCTCGGCCATCTCCCGCCGCTGGCGGTTGTCGCTGGTCAGGTCGGGCAGGTAGCGACGGCGCCCGAGGATGGTCTCGGTGTAGCCGGTGCGCCGGGCCTGGTCGACGATGCCGGCGAGGTAGTCGCGCACGCCGCCGAAGGTCTCGAAGTACTCCTCCATCAGCCCGCGCGCCTCCACGGGCTCGATCCCCAGCTGCTGAGCCAGGCCGTACGCCGACAACCCGTAGGCGAGCCCGTAGTTCATCGCCTTGATCTTCGCCCGCATCGGAGTGGTCACCTCGGCGGGCTCGACGCCGAACACCCGGCTGGCCGTGACCGAGTGGAAGTCCCGCCCGGACCGGAACGCCTCGATCAGGCCG
This sequence comes from Nocardioidaceae bacterium, assembly GCA_044870175.1. Lineage (GTDB taxonomy): Bacteria > Actinomycetota > Actinomycetes > Propionibacteriales > Nocardioidaceae > JBIOUF01. The sequence goes on from JBIOYO010000299.1 coordinate 1,883, forward strand.
GCGTCCTCCGACAGGTGCGCCATGATCCGCATCTCGATCTGGCTGTAGTCGGCGGTGAGCAGCGTCTCGTAGCCCGGACCGACGACGAAGGCCTCGCGGATCCGCCGCCCCTCCTCGGTGCGGACCGGGATGTTCTGCAGGTTCGGGTCGGTGCTGGAGAGCCGGCCGGTCGCGGCGATCAGCTGGTTGAACGTGGTGTGGATGCGCCCGTCGGACGCCACCGTCTTCAGCAGCCCTTCGACGGTCTGCCGCAGCCGCGACACGTCGCGGTGTCGCAGCAGGTGCTGCAGGAACGGGTGCCCGGTCTTGTCGTACAGCCCGGCCAGCGCGTCGGCGTCGGTGGTGTAGCCGGTCTTCGTGCGCTTGGTCTTGGGCATCCCGAGCTCGTCGAAGAGCACCACCTGCAGCTGCTTGGGGGAGCCGAGGTTGATCTCCTTGCCGATCACGGCGAAGGCCTCCTCCGCCGCGTGCTTCACCTCCCCGGCGAACTCCGCCTCCAGCGACTCCAGCTGGTCCACGTCGACGGCGACACCGACCTGCTCCATCTCGGCGAGGACGTGCACCAGCGGCAGCTCCACCTCGTTGAGCAGGCTGGTGCCCCCCCGGTCCGCCAGCTCGGTGTCCAGAGCCTCCGCGAGGTCGAGCACGGCCCGCGCCTGGAGCATCGCGCTGTCGCCCGCCGACGACTCCCCCACCGCCTCGAAGCTGAGCTGCTCGGAGTCGGCCGAGACGGTGGAGCCCGTGCTGCCGGCGTCGCCCGCGCCCGCCTTCAGCTCCCGCTTGAGGTAGCGCAGGGTGAGGTCCGCCAGGTCGTAGGAGCGCTGGTCGGGACGGGCGAGGTACGCCGAGAGAGCGGTGTCGCGGCCCAGCCCGAGCAGCGCCCACCCGCGGGCGGCGAGGGCCAGCATCGGGCCCTTCGCGTCGTGCAGGACCTTCGCCGCGTCGGGGTCGGCGAACCACCCCGCCAGCGCCGCGTCGTCCTCGGGGGTCACCAGCTCCGCCTCGACCCAGGCGGCGGACCCGTCGACGGTCGCCAGCGCGACCCCGACGACGTCGCCGGTGCCGCCGCGCCAGGTGCCGCGCACGTGCACGCCCACGCGGGCGCCCGGGGCCGCGTGCGCCGCCAGCCAGCCCGCCACCTGGCCCGGGGCCAGCCGGGTCGTGGTCAGGTCGAAGCCGGACTCGTCGATCTCCTCCTCGGACTCCAGCGTGGCGAACAGCCGGTCGCGGAGCACCCGGAACTCCAGGCCGTCGAAGAGCCGGTGCACCTCCTGACGGTCCCACGGCTGCACCGCCAGATCGGCGGGGGCCTTGTCCAGGTGAAGGTCGCAGACCAGCGCGTTGAGCCGGCGGTTGCGGATCACGTCGTCGAGGTGGGACCGAAGCGACTCGCCGGCCCTGCCGGGGATGGTGTCGGCGGCCGCGATCACGTTGTCCAGCCCGTCGTAGGTGCTGATCCACTTCGCCGCCGTCTTCGGGCCGACGCCGGGCACCCCCGGGAGGTTGTCGGAGGACTCCCCGACCAGCGCCGCGATCTCCGGGTAGCGGCTGGGCGGCACGAGGTAGCGCTCCTCCACGGCCTCCGGGGTCATCCGGGCCAGGTCGGAGACCCCCCTGCGCGGGTACAG
>JBIOYO010000300.1:0-3470 GCA_044870175.1 Nocardioidaceae bacterium
AGGCCGGCGGCGCGCGTGGCCAGCCGCCCCGACCCGGTGGCGGACTCGTCGAGAAGGTCACGGTCGCCTGCGACCACGAGCCGGGCCAGCTGCCGCACCGGCCGGGCGACGCCTCGGTCGTAGGCGACGTCCACGGGGTGCCGCTCGTGCTCGGCCCCCAGGCGGGACAGGCCTCGCGGCCACAGCGCCAGCACCAGCCCTCCCACCACGACGACGAGCGCGGTGGTCGCAAGGGCGGTCGGCCAGGAGAAGCCCTCGTCTCCGGCCGCGGGCCCGAGCAGGAGGTCCGGCCGCACGACGACCAGCCCGCCGAGGAGGGTGAGGCCGGCGAGCGCGTAGAGCGGCGCCACCATCACCGGCGGCGACTCCCGGACCCCGTCGGCTCCCGCCGGGCCTGCGGCCGGGCCGAAGAAGGTGAGCAGCCAGGCGCGCAGCGAGTAGGCCACGGTGAGCGCCGCCGTGAGCACCATCGCGGCCAGCAGCAGCCAGGCAACCCACACCGCCTCACCCGCGGAGGGGTGGGCGGCCGCCTCCCAGGCGCCGTGCAGGACGGCGTCCTTGGAGAAGAAGCCGGCCAGCGGCACCACGCCGGCGAGCGCGCCGAAGCCGAGGGTCATCGTCACGAACGTGTCCGGCAGCCGCTCCCGCAGCCCGCCGAGCTCACGCAGCGACTGGGTCCCGGTGGCGTGGATGACCGACCCGGCGCCGAGGAACAGCAGCGCCTTGAACACGCCGTGGGCGAGCAGGTGCAGCACCGCCGCCGACCAGGCGCCGACCGCCAGCGCGCCGAACATGTACGCCAGCTGGCTCACCGTGGACCACGCGAGCACGCGCTTGAGGTCCAGGCTGACGAGGGCGTAGCCCGCCGCCAGCAGCATGGTCACCGACGCCACGACCCCGAGCACCTGGAAGGGCGCCGCGCTGGCGGCCAGCAGCGGCTCGGTGCGGGCCACCAGGTACACGCCGGCGGCCACCATCGTGGCGGCGTGGATCAGCGCCGAGATCGGGGTGGGGCCGGGCATCGCGTCGGGAAGCCAGGTGTGGAAGGGCACCTGGGCGGACTTGCCGAGCGCGGAGAGGAGCAGCAGCAGCGCGACGGGGGTGGCGGCAGCGCCGAGCGGCTCACCGGCGAGCACCTCGCCCATCCGGTAGCTGCCGGTGTGGTCGCCCAGCCAGATGATCGCGAAGAGCAGGCCGAGGTCGGCGGTCCGGGTGAGCAGGAACGCCTTGACCGCGCCGGCACGCGCCGGCTCGGTCTCCCAGTGGTGGGCGATCAGGAAGTAGGAGCAGGCACCCATCACCTCCCAGCCGACCAGCAGCAGCCACAGGTCGTCGGCGAGCACCACGACGGACATGGCGCCGGTGAACAGCGACACCAGGGCGGCGTACGACGGGTAGCGCGGGTCGTCGTGCAGGTACCCCAGCGAGTAGACCTGAACGCAGAACGCGATGCCGGTCGCCAGCAGCAGCATCACCGCGGCCAGCTGGTCGACGTGCACGGCCAGGGAGATGGCCGGGCCGGCCGCGGCGGTGCTCGCGTAGACCTCTGTCGCCGGCGCCCCGTCGCCCAGGTGCGGCACGGCGAGCACGACCGCCAGCACCAGGCCGGCGCCCGATGCGCCCACGGCGAACCCGCGGGTGGCCTGCTCGCGAACGTGTCCCGCCGCCAGCACGACGACCGCGGCGACGAACGGCAGCAGCAGGACGGCCAGCGCCAGCCAGCGGGCCGGGTCGGCCTCGCCCGGGGTCACCGGCGGGTCCCCGGCTCGGCGGGCGCTTCGGGCTCTGAGCGGTCCTGGTCGCGGTCGGCGAGCGCGGTGAGGTCCGGTACGTCGATGTGGCCGTGGGTGCGGAACACCAGCAGCACGATGGCCAGGGCCAGGCCGATCTCGGCCGCCGCGACGACGACGACGTACAACGCCAGCGTCTGCCCTGTGTGCAGCACGTCGCGGAGCTGGGCGTCGAACGCGACGAGGGTGAGGTTGACCGCGTTGAGCATCAGCTCGACGCCCATGAGCACCAGGATGGCGTTGCGCCGCGCGAGCACGCCGTACACGCCGGTGCCGAACAGCGCGCTGGCCAGCAGCAGCGGCCACCACAGCGGCATCAGCGGTCGCCTCCGTGCTCGGGGGGGCCGCCGGCGTCGTCGGTCGGGCCCGCCCCCAGCCGGCTGAGCACGATCGCGCCGACCAGTGCGGCCAGCAGCAACACCGAGAGCACCTCGAAGGCGAGCACCCAGGAGCCGAACACCGCCTCGCCCATCACCTCCGCCGAACCCACCACGCCAGAGTCCAGGTCGATCCGCTCGTCGGCGAACCCGGGCACGAGCGTGCCGGCGAGCACACCGGTGACCAGGACGGCGGTGACCGCCGCTGGAACGACCCGCCAGCCGGCCGGCTCCGGCTGCGGGCCGGTGGGCGCCCGGGTGAGCATCAGCGCGAAGAGCAGCAGCACGACGACGGCCCCGACGTACACCAGCACCTGCACCCAGGCCAGCAGCTCGGCGGCCATCAGCAGGTAGCAGCCGGCGACCGAGGTGAGCGTCACGACCAGCCACAGCGCCGCGTGCACGAGGTTCGAGGTGGTGACCACGAGCACGGCGGACCCGACGGCCACCAGGGCGGCGAGCACGAACAGCACCTGCGCGACGGTCACGGCCGCGGCTCCCGGCGGGTCCGGGGCGGCGCCTGGGCGGCCTTCTTCACCGTCGCGACCTCCTTGGCCTCCGCGGCGTGCTCGTCGAGCGCGGGCGGCGCGGGGACGGTCCACATCCACTCCCGCAGCCGGTCCTTCTCGTGGGTCAGGTCGCGGATGTCGGTCTCGGCGTACTCGAACTCCGGGCTCCAGTGCAGGGCGTCGAAGGGGCAGACCTCGATGCAGATCCCGCAGTACATGCACAGCGAGTAGTCGATGGCGAACCGGTCCAGCAGGTTGCGGGAGCGGTCGCGGCCGCCCTCTGTGGTGGCCGGCACGACGTCCTTGTGCGAGTCGATGTAGATGCACCAGGCCGGGCACTCGCGGGCGCAGAGCATGCAGACCGTGCAGTTCTCCTCGATGAGCGCGATCACGCCGCGCGAGCGGGGGGGCAGCTCCGGCAGCGAGTCGGGGTACTGCGCGGTCACCGAGCGCCGGGTCAGGTTGCGCCAGGTCACGCCAAGGCCCTTCAGCAGTCCGGTCCCGGGCACAGTCATCAGGTCACCCCCTGTTGCAGAGCAGCACCAAGCCGACGGTGGCGGAGGACGGCGTTCGGCCGCCACCCGGCTGCTGGTCGCCGGCGCCGCGCTGCGGTAACCGGTGCTCGAGTCCCCACCATCCCTGGCTCGCTCCGCTCGCGAATCCCGGGCACAGTCATCAGATCACCCCCTGTTGCAGAGCAGCACCAAGCCGACGGTGGCGGAGGACGGCGTTCGGCCGCCACCCGGCTGCTGGTCGCCGGCGCCGCACTGCGGTGACCGGTGCTCGAGTCCCCA
>JBIOYO010000301.1:0-4066 GCA_044870175.1 Nocardioidaceae bacterium
AGACAGGAGAGACAGGAGAGTGGGCAGGTGAGAACCACCCAGGTCCGGCTTGCGGCCCGACCGGTCGGGGAGCCGAGGGACTCCGACTTCCGGACCACCGAGGAGGAGCTCCCGGAGCTGCAGGAGGGGCAGGTGCTGCTGCGCACCGTGTACCTCTCGCTGGACCCCTACATGCGTGGGCGGATGAGCGCGGCGAGGTCGTACGCGGCGTCGATGGCCGTGGGTGAGGTGATGGTGGGCGGCACGGTGTGCGAGGTGCTCGACTCACGCTCGGACCGACGGGCACCAGGTGACGTGGTCCTCGCCTACACGGGCTGGCAGACCCACGCGGTCGCCGACGCCCGCGCCACCCGGGTGCTGGACCCGCGGCAGGCGCCGGTGTCGACGGCCCTCGGAGTCCTCGGCATGCCGGGCTTCACCGCGTACGCCGGGCTGCTGGCGATCGGCCGCCCCGAGCCGGGCGAGACGCTCGTCGTTGCCGCGGCGGCCGGCCCGGTCGGCTCTGCCGTGGGGCAGATCGCGAAGCTGAAGGGCCTCCGGGCGGTCGGCATCGCCGGGGGGCCCGAGAAGTGCCGCGCCCTGCTCGAGGAGCTCGGGTTCGACGCGGCGGTCGACCACAGGGCACCGGACCTCAAGGAGCGACTGGCCGCGGCAACGCCGGACGGGGTGGACATCTACTTCGACAACGTCGGCGGCGACGTCACGAACGCCGTGGTACGGCGGTTCAACAAGTTCGGCCGGATGCCGGTCTGCGGCCTGGTGTCGGCCTACAACGCCACGGAGGCGCCGGCCGGACGGGACCACCTGCCCGGCTTCCTCAACCGGATCCTGACCTCGAGCCTCACCGTGCGCGGGTTCATCCAGGACGAGTTCGTCCCCACCCACCACGACGCGTTCCTCCGCGACATGCCGAGATGGGTCCGGGACGGCTCGGTCCGCTACCGCGAGGACGTCGTCCGGGGCCTGGAGAACGCGCCGGAGGCCTTCCGGGGACTGCTGGGCGGGCGCAGCTTCGGCAAGCTCCTGGTGCAGGTCGGCGACGAGCCGCCCCCGTGACGGCCGCCTGACGAGGCTACGCAGCCGGCTCGATCACGATCCGGCGCTCCCGCCCGCGGATGCCCCGGTAGTCCGCCTCGATCGCGTCCTCGTCGTCCCCGGCGAGGATCACCCAGGCCAGGAAGCTGAACAGGTCCTCGGTGACAGCGACCTCGTCGCCCGTGCCGTACGGAAAGTTCTTCGCGTAGTACGTCGGCAGGGACTCGACGCCGTCGAAGATCTCGGCGTTGCGCCACACGCCGGCGCGCGGCGAGGAGATGAACACGCCTCGGACGAGCTGCTGCAGCTGGTAGCCGGACCGGAACTCGCCGTGCGCGCGGTGGTCGACCGTGCGGGCGATCTGGTTGTCGCCGGTGGCCAGCCGGCAGATCAGCTGGTGCCCCCCGCCGGCGGGCCGCGCGCCGATCTCGATGAGCCGAGGTCCCTCCGCGGTGAGCATCACCTCCGCGTGCCCGCAGCCGTTGCGGATGCCCACGGCGTCCAGCACCCGCCGGACGTAGGACCACAGGGTGCCGACCACGGGGTCGCCGGGCGGGAGGAAGTCCACGCGGTCGTAGATGCCGATGCGGTTCTCGCGGCCGTACTTGGTGTAGCGGCACACGTCCACCAGCCCGTGCCGGCCGTCGACGGAGTAGGTGTCGACGAGGTACTCCACACCGCGGGCGAGCTCCTGGACGACGACGGCGTCGGTGAGGCGGCCGGCCTGGTTCACCTTGCCGGTGATGGCGGTCACGAGCGACCGCCAGTCGTCGCCCGGGGTGACCAGGTGCACGTTGTCGGTGCCCGCGCTGTTGGCGGGCTTGACGACGAAGGCCGTGTCGAGCAGGCCGTTCCCGTCCAGCCACTTCTGGATCAGGTCGGCGTCGTCGGAGCAGACCTGTCGCAGGTGCGGCAGTCCGGCGGCGGCGACCGCGGCCCCCATGGCCCCCTTGTCGTAGCGTGCGGCGCCGAGCCCCTCGACGTTGCCGGTGCCCGGGAGCACCAGCGGGACCAGGGCGTCGTACAGGGGGACGCCGCACTCAGCCCCCGGGACCAGCGCCTCGGGGCGATAGCGCCGCACCGTTGCCGCCAGGGCCTGGAGGTCGCCGTCGAAGAGGTGCACGTGCGCGAACCGCTCCGGGTGCCAGGACGGGCGCATCAGCTCGGTCGGCTCGGCGCTCAGGACGGCGACCGGGGTGAGCCCGGCCTCGCGGAACGCCGGCGCGTACTCCTGGCCGGTGGACAGCGGGTCGACGACGACGACGTACCGGTTCATCGGGGCTCCCTGGGTGGGGTGTTCATGCCGGCTCTCGCGAGGGCCAGCCCGGCCAGGCTCGCCACGCCGAAGCAGAGCCACACGCCGTCGCCGGCGACCTCGTAGGCGAAGGACCCGGCGACCGGCCCGACGGCGACGCCGAGGGCGAACATCAGCTGGGTGAGGGCGATGTACCGGCCGCGCAGGCGGGCCGGCGCCACCAGCCCGGGGTAGGCGAACATCGTGGGGCCGCCGATGATCTCCGCGAGCGACCACAGTGCGGTGCCGGCCATCAGTACGGCGAGGCCGAGCGGGCCCGCGTACAGCGACAGGCCCAGCCCGAGCAGCGCGAAGCCAGCCATGGCGGCGCGGCGGGCCGGCCAGGTCTGCACGACCTTGGTGGCCGGCAGCTCGCAGGTGATGACCACGAACCCGTTGAGCGCGACGACGAGGCTGAACCACACCGTGGGCGCGCCGTGGTCGTGGAGCATCAGGGGCAGCGTGCAGACGTACTGGATGTAGACCACGGCGTTGACCAGCAGCGCGCCGAGGTAGAGCAGGAACCTCCGGTCCGCGAGGACCTCGCGGTAGCCGGCGGCGCGTTCGCGGGCCGGCCCGGGAGGACGCGGGACGCGGCGTGGCAGCGCGTACGCGGCGATCACGGCGAAGCCCGCGGCCGTGGCCGCCTCGACCCAGAACAGCAGGTCGTAGGAGTGCGCGATCAGGACTGCGGCGACCAGGGGAGCGGCCGTGGTGCCGAGGTTCAGAGCCCAGCGGTACAACGCGAACGTCATGACCTGGCGGTCGTCGGGCGTGAGCTCGGCCAGCAGGGTGGCGGACGCGGGCCGGTAGAGCTGGCCCACCACCCCGACGGCGGTCACCAGGACCAGCAGCGGCCGGAGGTCGTGGACGTAGAGCACGCTCACCAGCAGGACGCCGCTGCCGAGCATCGACGCCAGCGTGGCCAGCCGCGGCCCGACCCGGTCGGCGAGGGTCCCGCCGGCCAGGACCCCCGCCAGCGAGCCGGCCCCGAAGCAGCCCAGCGCAACGCCGGCCTGGACACCGGTCAGCCCGCGATGGGTGAGGAACAGGACGAGAAAGGTCGAGAAGAACGAGCCGAGCCGGTTGACCAGCACGCCGGCCAGGACCGCCTTGACCGCCGTCGGTGCCTCGCGCAGCGTCCGCCAGGCTCCGGCCGGCGCGACGGTGTTCTCGGCGCCCTCGGCGATGGTGGTCATGCCGGCACTGCCTCGGCCAGGACGCGCGGAGTGGCGCGGGCCAGCGCCGTACGGCACTCCTCCAGGCTGTCCGCGACAGCGGTCGTGTAGGCCACCCGTCCCCACACCGTCCCCTCGGGCGGAGGCGCGTAGACCTTGCCCGGCACCGCGAGCGTGACGGCCTGGTCGATCTCGGGGGGGAGCGCGCCGAACGCCACCCCGGCCACCGGCATCGCCCTCGGCACGTAGTGGAACGCCACCGCGCCGCACCGGGCGCGGACCGGCGTCACGTTGGGGGTCTGGCCGCAGGCGATCGCCGCGGCGACCAGCCCGGGGTCGATGCCGGTCGCCTGGAGGCCGAGGTAGGGGATCAGGTCGCCGCCGATGCGGGCGTTGACCTCGATCAGCCGCGGCCCCCTCGGCGTCAGCCGCAGCTCGGTGTGGGTCATCTGGTCGGTGATGCCCAGGGCCTCGTGCGCGTCCACGAGCAGCCGGACGACGTCGGTGACGCGGAGCAGCGCGTCGCGGCCGCGGACCTCGTGCCCCACCTCCTCGAAGT
>JBIOYO010000302.1:0-2473 GCA_044870175.1 Nocardioidaceae bacterium
CGCCGTCTCCGCGCGCACGGGCGAGACCGTGGGCCGGACGACGTACTCCGCCGCCCCCGTCACCGACGTCGAGGCGCTCGCCCTGGGGCCGGGTCGCGCGGTGTGGGTCGGCGACATCGGCGACAACTCCGCCGACCGGGCCGGAGTGCAGGTGTACCGGCTGCCGCCGGTGGCGCGTGGTGACCGGACGGTGGTCGCGGAGCGGTTCGAGATCCGGTACGCCGACGGGCCGCACGACGCGGAGACGCTGCTGGTGCACCCGCGCACCGGGCAGCTCTACGTCGTCACCAAGGGGGTCTTCGGCGGCGCCGTCTACAAGGCCCCGGACCCGCTCCACGCCGACCGGGTGAATGTCCTGCGCCGGGTAGCCGGCGCGCCCAGGCTGGCCACGGACGGGGCGTTCTTCCCCGACGGGCGGCACGTGGTCGTGCGCGGCTACGGCGACGCCGTGGTGCTGGACGTGCCCGGCTTCGCCGAGCGCGCGTCGATGCGGCTCCCGCCGCAGAAGCAGGGCGAGGGCGTCGCGGTGCCACCCCCCGGCGACCGGCTGCTGGTCAGCTCCGAGGGGATGCGGTCGCTCGTGCAGTCGGTGCCCCTGTCCGACCAGCTGCTGGCGGTGGTGCGTCCGGCCGGGCTGCCCGCGGCGACGGTCGCGCCCCAAGGGAGGTCGGAGGCCGTGGAGGCCCCTGACGACGGCACGAACTGGGCCGGCGTCGGCGCCCTGGCCGCCGTGGTGCTGGCGGTGGCGCTCGGCGTCCGGGCCCTGCTCCGGCCGCCGGGGCGAGGTCTGTGAACCCCGACGCGACTGGTATCCGTCGCGCAACGTCGCGTGTCGCCGGAGCCCGGCGGACAGCGCGCGGCGGTGTTGTCTCGCTCGAGCGCGAGATCGCTCCTCCGCGTTGCCCAGCAGCCCGCGAGACGGCGACGCTGGCCAAGGCGATCGTGTCCGGGGCTGCGGGTGCAGGTCAGCCATCGCAGAGTCTCGTGTGCCCCATCCGCCGTGGCGGCGTCACGATACGAGGACGTCCAGGACACGTGGGGCATAGAAGCGGCGCGCGTAGGTTGCCGCCACGTGGAGCGGCTGCAGCACCTCGAGGTCAACCAGCTGCTCGACCAGTCGGTTGGCTCGGCCGTAGGAGACTCCAAGGTCACGCTCGACGTCTCGCACCGTGAACGACGGGTGGGCGACCGCGTAGTCGACGAGGCTGAACGCGGTCCCCGCCCGCAACGTCGAGGAGCGGATGATGTCGTTGAGTGCGCGGCGAACCTTGACCAGGTTCTCCAGCTGGCTTCGCGTGTCGAGCGCCGACGCTTCGAGGCCGTCTGCGTAGAAGCGCAGCCAGCCATCCCAGTCGGACTCGGTGCTGACCGCGAGCAACCGGTCGTAGTACTCCCCTCGCCGGGCCTCGAACCAGGGTGAGACCGTCAGTGTCGGTTCTCCGAGCAGTTTGGTCTGCAGCAGCTGGACAGTCATCAGCAGACGACCGATGCGCCCGTTGCCGTCATGGAACGGATGGAGAGCCTCGAACTGGTAATGGGCCATTCCGGACTCAGCTACCGGGTCCAACCTGCCCCGGTGACCAACGTTCATCCAATCCACCAGGTCGTGCACCCGGGCGCTGAGGTCTTCTCCGGGCGGAGCCGGCACGAAGCGTGACGCGTAGATCGGGGCCATGTCGCGAGGAACACCCTCGCGCTGCCCGATGACTACCTGCGCGGAGCGAAGCTGTCCTGTGTCCCGACCCTGCTGGGGGGTCCCCTGCATCAGGAGCGCCTGGAGTTCGCAGAGCATCCCGACGGACAGGGGACGGCCCTCGAGGACGGAGTCATAGGCATGATCCGCCATGGCCACGTAGTTCAGGATCTCCTTGATGTTCAGGTCGCCAGGATTCTGTTCGTCAGCGGTCAGCACGTCGCTTAGTGGGGCGAAGGTGCCTTCCAGGGCTGAGGTGCTCTGTGCCTCACGGCGCAGTGTGGGGCGGCGGAGCAACGTCGCGTTCTCCAGTTGTGCGGCTGTACTGTCCAGCGCCGCGAGAGCAGCTCTCGCGTTCGCGATGCTGAGGTAGGTTTCGCTGGCAAGCGCCGGCATCTCGGTTGGCAGGGGGTCCGGCAGGAAGGCTGCATACTCCCATACGCCGAAGCGAGGGTCCGTGCCACTGATGCGGACGAGCACTCCCGACGCCCGCCCTCGGAAGGCTGCGAGTCGCACAGTTGCACTCTAGCGGCGCTTCAGTGACATTTCGCGTGAGGAAATGTCAGTGAAGGCACACTGTCGCTGAGAGCCCGCGCTCGCTGCTCAGAGCCGCTCGACCACGTAGTCGACGCATTGCGTGAGCGCCTCGACGTCGCCGGGGTCGACCGCGGGGAACATCGCGATCCGCAGCTGGTTGCGGCCGAGCTTGCGGTAGGGCTCGGTGTCGACGATGCCGTTGGCGCGCAGGGTCGCGGCGACGGTGGCGGCGTCGACCTCGTC
>JBIOYO010000303.1:0-6685 GCA_044870175.1 Nocardioidaceae bacterium
GCAGCGCCAGCGACCCGCCCGCGGTGGCCGGACCCGTCGCGCTGACCGACGCGGGAGCGGGACGCGGAACGGGCGCCGCCTCCGGCGGTTCGGGCATACGCGCAGCCTACCGATAGGATCGGGGGACCATCTGTGACGACGAAGGCAAGACTCTGACCACATTCCGAGACCTCGGGGTGCTCCCCGAGATCGCCGGCGCGCTTGAGCGCGGCGGCATCACCACTCCCTTTCCCATCCAGGAGATGACACTGTCGGTGGCGCTCATGGGCACCGACCTGATCGGGCAGGCGCGCACCGGTACCGGCAAGACGCTGGCCTTCGGCATCCCGGTCCTGCAGCGAACCGTCGCCCCGCACGACCCCGACTTCGCCGACCTCGCGGCCCCGGGCCGGCCGCAGGCGCTCGTTGTCGCGCCGACCCGCGAGCTCGCGGTGCAGGTGGCCGGCGACCTCACCCTCGCCGCCCAGGACCGCGGCAGCCGGGTTCTCACCGTGTACGGCGGGGTGCCCTACGAGCCGCAGCTGGACGCGCTCGCCGACGGCGTCGACGTCGTGGTGGGCACGCCGGGCCGGCTGCTCGACCTGGCCACCCGGGGCACCCTGGACCTCTCCCACGTCAAGGTGCTGGTGCTGGACGAGGCCGACGAGATGCTCGACCTGGGGTTCCTCCCCGATGTCGAGCGGCTGCTCGCCCGCACGCCGGAGACCCGGCAGACCATGCTGTTCTCCGCGACGATGCCCGGCGCGATCGTGTCGCTGGCCCGCACGCACATGCGGCACCCGGTGAACATCCGCGCGGAGTCGGCGTCGGAGCAGCAGACCGTCCCGGCCACCGCCCAGTTCATCTACCAGGTGCACGACCTGGACAAGGTGGAGATGCTGGCCCGCATCCTGCAGGCCGAGAACTCCGGGCTGACCATCGTCTTCACCCGCACCAAGCGCCAGGCGCAGCGGGTGGCCGACGAGCTCGCCGAGCGCGGCTTCGCGGCCAGCCCGCTGCACGGCGACATGGCGCAGGTGGCGCGCGAGAAGGCGATGAGGCGGTTCCGCGAGGGCACCGTCAGGGTGCTGGTCGCCACCGACGTCGCCGCCCGCGGGATCGACGTGCAGGACGTCACGCACGTGGTCAACTACAGCTGCCCCGAGGACGACAACACCTACGTGCACCGCATCGGCCGCACCGGCCGGGCGGGAGCGTCCGGGATCGCGGTGACGTTCGTCGACTGGGCCGACGTCACCCGGTGGAAGGTGATCAACCGGGTGCTCGGGCTCCCGTTCGACGAGCCGGCCGAGACCTACTCCACCTCCGAGCACTTCCACCACGACCTGGGCATCCCCGCCGACGCCAGGAGCCGGCTCACGCCGGCTGCGCCCGCTCCCGCGCGGGCGGACCGCGAGCGCCGCGAGGACCGGCCCGCCCGGCCGCGTCGTACCCGCACCCGCACCCGCACGCGGGGCGGCAAGCCAGTGGAGCAGCACCCCCCGCCCGCTGGCTCCGGCGAGGACGCCGACGGGGACGCGAAGGCCGGGCCGGCCGAGGCGGCGGGCTCATCGCAGCGACCGGGCCGCCGGCGCAGTCGCAGCCGGCGACGCTCGCCGGGCAGCGCGGCGGCGGCCACGGGGACAGCCGCCGACTAGCACCGACTAGTGGTCGTCGACCCACGCGGGCCGGCTGCCCACGATGGTCAGCCGCTCCCCTCGATGCGCACGTCGTGGTGAGCGGCGAAGCGCCTGGATCCCATGGGAATCCGCCCCCTGGCGGTCAGGCGGTCACGACGACCGTGGTGCCGACCGGGGCGAAGTCCCACAACGCCTTGGCGTCGGGGCGGGCCTGGCGGATACAGCCGTGGCTCTGCGGGGTGCCGAGCTGGTCCTCCGACTGAACCGGGACGCCGTCCTTGACCGGGATCGAGTGGAAGCCGATCGCCGCCCTGTCGCCCCGGGCGAACCGGACCATGAACTCCATCGAGCCGGAGTCGTCGACACCCCAGGCGCGCGCGGACCGCGAGTACACGGTGTAGCTGCCCGGCTGCAGGTTGTCGGTGAGGCTGCCGGAGACCAGGTACGTGCGCCGCACGCGGTCCGAGCCGCCGACCAGCCACACCCGCTGCGCGGACATGTCGAACACGACCCGCCTGCCCTCGCCGCTGTCCGCGGGCAGCTCCTCGGCCGCGAGGGCGGCGCTGCGGGACGCGGACCGGTCCGACCCCTCCAGGGGGGCCGGCTGCGGTGTCGGCTCGGCGGCGCGGCGCGAGGGTGCCTGGTCGGTCGCGGTCGGCGTCGGCTCGTCGGCGTCGGCTGCCAGGGCGATGCTCCGGTCGGGCTGCCGGGCGTAGGCCGCCTCGCCACCCGTGGGCAGCACCCCGAGGCCGCCGAGCACGGTGACCACGGTGATCAGCACAGCGCCAGCCAGGAGCCCGATGCGCGCGTAGCGGGGCCTGGTCGTGGAGGATGTCATGCCGCGGGCGCACCTCCTGCGCGTGCGGCCAGCGTGCGGGCGACGTCGCGGTAGGCCTGCGCCCCGCGGGTGGTCCGCGCGGTGCGCAGGATCGAGCGGCCGGCGGCCGGAGCCTCGGCGAACCGGATCGACTTCGGGATCGGCGGCTCGACGAGCGGCAGGTCGTAGGTCTCGGAGATCGTCTCAAGCACGGCGCGGGCGTGGTTCGTGCGACCGTCGTACAGGGTGGGCAGCACCCCCCACACCTCGAGGTCGCGGTTGGTGAAGCGGCGGACGTCGTGCACGGTGTCCAGCAGCTGCCCAACCCCGCGGTGGGAGAGCGTCTCGCACTGCAGCGGCACCAGCAGCCCGTCGGCGGCCGTCAGCGCCCCCACCGTGAGGACGCCGAGGGACGGCGGGCAGTCCAGGATCACCCAGTCGTAGGCGGGCAGCTGCTCGACGGCCTGGCGGACTGCGTACTCGCGGCCGGTGCGGGTGAGCAGGTCGGCCTCGGCCCGCGCCAGCTCGATGGTCGCGGGCAGCAGGTCCACGCCGTCGTCGGTGGCGATCAGCGCCTCCTGCGGCGAGAGTCCCTTGGTGAGCACGTGGTGCACCGAGACGTCGAGGTCCTCCGGGTCGATGCCGAGGGAGAAGGTCAGGCAGGCTTGAGGGTCCAGGTCCACCAGCAGCACCGACGCGCCCTGCTCGGCGAGCGCCGCCCCGAGGGAGGCGACGGTGGTGGTCTTGGCGACGCCGCCCTTCTGGTTCGCAACTGCCAGTGTGGTGCTCATCGCCCACATTGTGCCCCGGCCCGGCCTCCGCCCCGGGGACGCTGGCGTGCGATGCTCCCCGAGTGTCGCGCCCACTCGCCCTGGTCACCGGTCCCACCTCCGGGATCGGCCGGTCCTTCGCACAGCAGCTGGCCGCCCGTGGCCACGACCTGGTCCTCGTGGCGCGGGACCGGGACCGGCTCGACGCGCTCGCCGACACGCTCCGAGGCGAGCAGGGGGCTCGCGTCCAGGTGCTGCCGGCCGACCTGGCCGACCGGGCCCAGCTCGCCGGCGTCGAAGAGCGGCTCGCGCGCACCGACGACCCGGTCGACCTGCTGGTCAACAACGCCGGCTTCGGCCTGGGCAGCTCGTTCCTGCGCCACGACGTCGAGGCGGAGCAGGCCATGCTCGACGTGCTCGTCACCGCCGTGCTGCGGCTGACCCACGCGGCGGCGCGGCAGATGGTCGGCCGTGGCGGCGGCATCGTCAACGTGGCCAGCGTGGCGGCGTACCTGCCCGCCGGGCCGTACGCCGCGGCGAAGCGCTACGTCGTCTCGCTCTCGGAGTGGACCGACCTGGCCTACCGCGACCGGGGGCTGCGGGCGATGGCGCTGTGCCCGGGATACGTGCGCACCGAGCTGCACCAGCGCATGGGCGCGCGCCGCCGGGGCCCAGGGTGGCTCTGGCTCGACCCGGACCGGGTGGTCGCCGAAGGACTGCGCGACTTCGGCCGCGGCCGCCGGGTGTCCATCCCGAGCCGGCGCTACCGGGCGATCACCGCGGTCGCGAGGGCCACGCCGGCCGGCCTGCAGGCGCGGGTGCAGGGCCGGGGGCGCTGAACCCCATGGGATGCAGACGTTTCGCCGCCTCCCACGCCGGACGCGTCATGGGAAGCGGCTGACCGTCGTGGGAGGTGCGCGCCCGGCCCACCCGGCCCCCACCCCCGGCTGGCTCAGCCCTCCCCTGCGACGAACGCCCGGATCGCGTCGGCGAGGAGCTGCACGGCGATCGCCGACAGCAGCAGACCGGCGATCCGGCTGACCAGGACCACCCCGCCCTCACGCAGCACGTGCAGGATCGGCAGCGAGAACCGCATCGCGAGCCAGAGCGTCAGGTGGACGCCGACGATGCCGAGCGTCACCGCCACGAAGTCCGCCACGTCGTCCACCCGCTGGGCGAACACCATCGTGGCCACGATCGCTCCCGGCCCGGCGAGCAGCGGCGTGCCCAGCGGCACGAGTGCCACGTTGACGTCCGACCCTCCGCTGGGCGCCTGCTCCTTGCCGGTCAGCAGCTCCAGCGCGACCAGCAGCAGCAGCAGGCCGCCGGCCGCCTGGAGGGCGGGCAGCGAGATGTGCAGGTAGTGCAGGATCCCCTGTCCGAACAGCGCGAAGGCGACGATGACGCCGAACGACACCGTGACCGCCTGCCACGCGGCACGCCGGGCTGACCGCGGCGACCGGCCGCCGGTGAGCGACAAGAAGATCGGGATGGTGCCGACGGGGTCCATGATCACGAACAAGGTCACGAAGACCTCGGTCGTCAGGCCCACCGTGACCAGGTCGGTCACTCACCGCTCCCCAGACCGCGGCCCGCGCGGGCGGCGGCGGTGTCGGCCAGCTCCAGCAGGCGGTCCAGCTGAGCGGGGTCGGTGGTGTTGCAGCCGATGTCGTGCCCGGCCTTGCCGGTGCCGTGGAAGTCGCTGGAGCCGGTGACCAGCAGCCCGAGGTCCTCGGCCAGCGCGCGCAGGCGTGCTCGCGCATCGGCGTCGTGGTCCTCGTGGTCGACCTCGACGCCGGCCAGGCCGGCCTCGCGCAGCTCGGCCAGCCCCGCACGGTCGAGCGCGTCGTGGCGGTGCCGCCGGGCCCAGGGGTGCGCAAGCACGCTGACCCCCCCGGCGTCCCGGACCGTGCCGATCATCGTGACCAGGTCCGCTCCGTACCGGTCGACGTACGCGGGGCCGCCCGGCCCGAGGAACCGCGCGAAGGCCTCGTCGCGGTCACGCACGGCCCCCGCGGCGACCAGCGCGTCCGCGACGTGGGGACGCCCGGTTGCCGCCGCGTCGCCGGAGACCCGTGCGACGTCGGCGATCTCGATGTCGATGCCGAGCCCGTTGAGCCGGGCCAGAATGCGTGGCAGGCGGGCGTTGCGGCCGTCGAGGACGCGGTCGAGCTCCTCGACCAGGGGCGGGTAGGCCGGGTCCAGCAGGTACGCCAGCAGGTGTACGCCGGCACCGGCGTACCGGCAGCTCACCTCGATGCCGGGCAGCAGCCGCAGCCCACGGCCGGCGGCAGCGGCTCGGGCGGAGGCCCATCCCTCGGTCGTGTCGTGGTCGGTGAGCGCCAGCACGTCCAGACCGACGTCACGGGCGTGCTCCACCAGCTCCCTGGGGGTCAGCGTGCCGTCGGACCGGTTGGAGTGGGTGTGCAGGTCGATGCGCATCGCGGCCCCACCCTAGCCCGAGAACGATTCCGGCCAGCCCGCCACCGGGAACCGGTGGGCGGCTCGGCCAGACGGCGGGTCACCAGGCTCGGGGGACGTCCCCGAACGGCAGCGCGACCAGCTCCGGCCCGAGCCCGGACACGTCGCGCAGCTCCCAGGCGTCGGTCAGCATCAACGCCGCGGACGCGGGGCGCAGCACCAGCCACAGCCAGCGCCCCCCTACCTCACCGGCGAAGACCGACCTGTCGAAGGTCTCGTCGTGGTCGCTGGTCGACAGCGCCCACAGCGGCACCGGGTGCCCGTCGGCGCGCACGCGGACCGGGGCGGGACCGCTGATCTGGGCACCCGGGTCGGTGTGGGTCACCCCGGCGCAGCGCGCGCCCAGCCCTTCGCCCGGCTCCTCGGTCACCACGCTCACCTCGACGACGCCGTCGAGGTCGTTGGTCCCCACACTGCTGACGAAGGTCGCGCGGGCGTCCTCGCCAGCCGCGACGACGCACCCGAAGTCGGTCAGCTGCCACCCTGGGGCGAGCGGCCAGGGCACCCAGGTCGGGAGTGGCCGGGCGCGCACCAGGTGTTCGGCGAACGCCTCGTACGCCGCGTGCCGGACCCGCCACAACGGGGTGATGATGCCGTGCTCCTCGCACTCCCACCGCCGGCCCGACTCCTTCACCGCCGAGGCGCAGCGGGGACATCCGGCGGCGAGGAGCATGGCTCAACGTTCCTGGGCGAGCCGGTGCAGGTCAAGGGACCAGGGTGCCGAACCGTCCAGCCACGGCGCCCCTGTCCAGGCGCACGGTACGGGCCCCGGGAATCGGGCGCCCGCTGCGGAAGCCCCTCTGCTGGAGCGGTCCGGTCCGCGGTGGGCAGCTGCGCCGCGGTGCGGTGGGGCGCATGGCTGGGTACCCAGGGCCGATTCTGGGTCTAGCCTCGCCTCGTGGGACCGCGACGCGTCGACTGTGTGGGGGCGCTGGTCCACGACGACCTCGGCCGGCTGCTGCTGGTCAAGCGCGGCCAGGAGCCGGCGCTGGGCACCT
>JBIOYO010000304.1:0-6370 GCA_044870175.1 Nocardioidaceae bacterium
GCCTGGCAGGATCAGCCCTCATGGCGACCCCGGCGCAATGGCTCGAGGGCGCCCGGCCGCGCACCCTCCCAGCGGCGGTGGCGCCGGTGCTGGCCGGGACCGGCGTCGCGGCCTTCGTCGACCAGCCGGTGTGGTGGAAGGCGGCGCTGGCACTCGTGGTGGCGCTCGCGCTTCAGGTCGGGGTCAACTACGCCAACGACTACTCCGACGGGGTGCGCGGCACCGACGCGTCGAGGGTCGGGCCGCTGCGACTGGTCGGCTCGGGCTCGGCGCGGCCGGGGACGGTGAAGCGGGCCGCCTTCGCCGCGTTCGCGGTGGCCGCGGTGGCCGGGCTGGTGCTGGCCGCCGTCACCGCGTGGTGGCTCCTCGCGGTGGGGCTGGCGGCCATCCTGGCGGCGTGGTTCTACACCGGCGGCCGGACGCCGTACGGGTACCGGGCGCTCGGCGAGGTCATGGTGTTCTGCTTCTTCGGCCTGGTCGCGGTGGTCGGGACGACCTACGTGCAGACCCGTACCGCGCCCTGGCCGGCCTGGGCCGCCGGCATCGGCATCGGCTCGCTGGCCTGCGCCATCCTGGTCGCGAACAACCTGCGCGACATTCCGACCGACCGGGCGGCCGGCAAGCGCACCCTGGCGGTCGTGCTCGGCGACCCGCGCACCCGCGCCCTCTACGGCGTCCTGGTCGCGGCCGCGCTGGTCGCCCTGGTCGCCGTGGCGCTGGCGACGTCGCGGTGGGCCCTGCTCGGGCTGGTCTACCTGGCGCCCGCGGTTCCCGCCGTCCGCGTGGTCGCCGGCGGCGCGGCCGGGAGGGACCTGGTGCCGGTGCTGCAGCGGACCGGCATGGCGGAGCTGGTCTGGGGTGCCGGGGTCCTGGCCGGGCTGCTGCTCGGTCGCTGAGCCGCGCGGCTCCGGCATGGACCGGGCACCGGGAGGGTCGAGCAGACACTCAAGGAGGCCGGCCAAGGCTCGGCAGCGAATCGGAACTCGGTGAGGACACGCCGCGTACAGTGCCGGCCATGACCGAGGGGGTATCCTCACCGAGGCTCGGGCCCGGCTGGACGACCTGGTCCGCCGTGCCGCTCGTTCCCGCTCCCGGGTCACGATCACCCACCACGGCGAAGCGGCCGCCGTCCTGATCAGTCCCCAGGAACTCGCCGATCTGGACGAAGCCGTCGCCCTCACTGACTACCGAGCCCAGCAGGCTGCTGGCACCCTGCGCACCGTTGCCCACGACCTTGTCCGCGCACGGCTCGGACTCCCACAGGAGTGACCCACCACATCTCCTGGAGCGAGCGCGCGCTCGACAGCGCCGCCGGTTTCCTCGGCGACGACGTCCAGGGTCTGCAGCAGCTGCTCGCCAGCGTCGACAACCTCGCCGACGATCCCCATCCTCTCGACTCCGTGTCCTACGGGTCGCCCGGCCTGTACCGGCTCAAGGCAGGCCGCTACTCGCGTCCTGTACGAGATCGACGAGAAAGACCAGGGCATCACGATCATCCACATCGGTCGACTTCACTGATCCCCAACTCCTCGCGACCAAGTACCTACTCGGTGTCCTCCTTGGCGCGCATCTGCTCGTAGCGCGCGGAGATCCTCTCGGCGCGGGCCTGCACCCCCGCCGCGAGCCGGTCGCGCGGGCCGCGCAGCAGGTACGCCGACACCACGGTGGACAGCACGGCCGCCAGCAGAACAGGCCAGAGGACGGGCAGGCTCCGGCTGTCGCTGACCAGCAGGTACAGGCCGACGACCAGCGCGTACGTCGCGAGGAACACCCCGAAGCGCGCCGCGGTGTAGACGAGGAAGCCCTTCACCCGTCCCACAGTAGGCGAGAACTTCGCACGCGCCACCAGGACCGGCCTACTCTTGAGGGCGTGGGCCGGGTACTGCTCGTCGTCATCCTCCTCGCCGCCGTCGTGTACGCGTGCATGTGGCTGCTCGAACGCCGCCGCGTCGGTCTCCCGCTGCGCCCCAAGCGCGGCCCGGCCCCGCCCCCGCGCCGTACCACCGCCCCCGACGACGACGAGGACTTCCTGCGCTGGCTGGAGCGCAAGCGCCGCCACGACACCGACTCCCCCGACTGAGACCCGACCCGCGAGCGCCTGCGACCGGGTCAGCCGGCGTAGGTGTGCATGCTGCCGCCGCCGAAGAAGAAGTTGATCCCGACGAAGTTGAACAGCAGCGTCGCGAAGGCGACCAGGCCGATGACCGCGGCGGCCCGGCCGCGGAAGCCGGCGGTCGCCCGGGCGTGCAGGTACGCCGCGTAGCCCACCCAGGTGATGAACGCCCAGACCTCCTTGGGGTCCCAGCTCCAGTAGGAGCCCCAGGCGTACTCGGCCCAGATCGGGCCGGCGACCAGCGCCGCGAACGTCCAGATCGGGAAGCCGACGGCGACCAGCCGGTAGGCCATCGTGTCCAGCGCGTCGGTGGCGGGCAGCTGGTCGAGCAGGCTGCCGGGGCGGACCTTGCCGCGCGACTCGCGGGCCGCCTTGACCAGGTACACCGCCGATGCCAGCGCGGCCACCGAGAAGGCGCCGGTGGCCAGGACGGCGGCACCGACATGGACGACCAGCCAGTAGGAGTGCAGGGCCGGCACCAACGGCCCCGCGGCCTCCTCCAGGAACAGGTCGGCGCACATCAGGACGACGACGGTGAACGTCGTCACGAACAGCCCCATCCAGCGCAACCGCTGGCGGCGCAGCAGCGCCAGGTAGATCAGCACCACGCCGAGCGACCCGGTGAGGGTGAACTCGTACATGTTGCCCCAGGGCACCCGAGCCGGCTCGGAGGCGAACGCCCGCGAGACCACCCCGGCCGCGTGGAGGCCGGCAGCGACGACGGTGAGCGCGACGCCGATCCGCCCCCACAGCTCCACGCGCTGCTGCCGCGCGACGTCGCGGGGCGCCTCGGTGGTGGTAGCCGTCGCGGCGGACCCGGCCGCGACCGTCGTGGCGGCGGCCGGCGCGGTCCGCCCGGTGGCCAGCGCGGTCCCCCACTCCACGACGTGCGCGAGCATCGCCAGCGCGTAGACGACGCCAGCCGACATCACAGCGTTGGCGCTGAAGGCGGCGAGGTCGTGGGCGCTCACGTCGGCTCCTGCGTGGTGGTGGTCGGCATGGACGACGTCCGCGGCACGATCTGCTCTGCCAGCGCGGCGACCTCCTCGTGCAGGCCGGCGCCCGCGGAGCTGCGGTCCAGGCCGGCGACCTCGACCAGGGTACGCCCGCCGGTGCCGGCGTCCTGGTCGTCCGGTCGGGTCACCCGGACCCACGTGCGGCGCGGCCGCACGAACAGCGACCCCATCAGGCCTAGGAGCGCCAGCACCACACCGCCCAGCGCGAGGCCCTTGCCGGGGGTGTTGCTGACCTGCACCTTGACCCACCGCTGGACGCCGCCCAGTTCGATGCTGCCCTTGCCGTCCGGCAGCCTCACGCCGCGGCCGGGCACCAGGTCGGCGCGGAACATCCTGCCGCCGGGCCGGGTCAGCTTGGTCATGTCGTCGGTGTCGATCAGGTAGACCGACTGCGGCGCCCCGTCGTCCATGCCCAGGTCGCCGGCGTACGCCTCCAGCGTGACGGCGGGGTTGAGCAGGTCGGGGAAGGACGAGTACGGCCCGCGGTCCATGTCGAACTCGTAGGTGGGGAGGAAGTAGCCCTCGAAGCCGAGCTGGTCCGGCCTCGCGTCGGGCGCCTTGACCACGCCGTACGACGCGAACGAGGCGTCCTGCGGCAGGAACACCACCGGTCCGGAGTAGGCCACGTCGCCGTTGCCGTCCTTGACGGTGACCACCGGGGCGTAGCCGTGGCCGACCAGGAAGACGCTGACGCCGTCGAGCACGAGGGGGTGGTTGACCCGCAGCCGGTACTTGTGGGACTCCGCGTCCGGAGTCTCCTTGTAGGTGACGTCGGCGCCGAAGTCGGTCGGCTGGCCGCGCCGCTCACCGCTGGTGAGGAACTCCACGTCGAAGTCGTCGACGGTGAACGACAGCGGCGCCAGGCCGTCCTCGTCGAGGAGCGAGCCGGGCGCGAAGTCGTCGTACTGGGTGAGCGAGTTGGCGAAGCCGGACCCCACCAGCACGATCGCGCTGCCCTTGTAGCCGAACAGCTGGCCGACGGCGAAGCCGGCCAGCACCACCAGCACCGCCACGTGGAAGAGCAGGTTGCCGGCCTCGCGCAGGTGCCCGCGCTCGGCGCTGACGGCGTCATCGCGCACGCGGGTGCGGTAGCGGCGCCGGCCCAGCGCCTGCCGGGCCCGGTCCAGCGCCACCTCGGGCGGGTCGTCGGTAAGGATCCGCCGGTACGCCGGCAGCCGGTGCAGGTGGCGCGGCGCCTTCGGCGGCTGGGCCCGCAACGCCCGCCAGTACACACCGCACCGCGGCACGATGCAGCCGACCAGCGACACCATCAGCAGGATGTAGACCGCGCTGAACCACACCGAGTCGTAGACCGAGAACAGCCCGAGCCGCTCGTAGACCGGGGCCAGGGTCGGGTGGGCGTCCTTCCACTGCGCCACCCCGACCGAGTCGACGTTCGCCTGCGGCACCACCGAGCCCGGCACCGCGGCGAGCGCGAGCACGAGCAGCAGGACCAGGGCGGTCCGCATCGAGGTGAGCTGGCGCCACGTCCACCGCAGCAGCTCGGCCGGGCGCAGCGGCGGCGGCGGCGCGGCCGGCGGCGGGACGCGCTCGTCGACGTCCGCGGAGGAGCTCATGACCTGCGTCTCATACCGGCACGTCCGTCCCGGCCACCCAGCCGCGCAGCTCGGCGATCCAGAGGTCCCACAGGCCCGTCACCAGCAGCAGCCCCACGAGCACGAGCATCAGCCCGCCGGCGCGCATCACCCACACCTGGTGCTGGCGCACCCAGCTGACGGTGCCGAGCATCCGGCGGTAGAACAGGCCCAGGACCAGGAAGGGGACGCCGAGGCCGAGCGAGTAGGCCACCATGAGCGCCGCCCCGCGGGCGGCGGTCCCCTCGGAGAAGGACAGCCCCATCACCGCGGTGAGCGTGGGTCCCAGGCAGGGGGTCCAGCCGATGGCGAAGAGCAGCCCCAACAGCGGCGCCGCCGCCAGGCCCACGGCCGGCACCCGGTGCATGCGTACGTCGCGCTGCAGCCAGGGCAGCACCCCCATGAACACCAGCCCGACCACGATCGTGACCACGCCGAGCACGAGGGTGATCTCCTGCCGGTAGCGCACCAGCCAGTCGCCGAGCGCGCCGGTGGCGGCGCCGACGAGGACGAACCAGACCGAGAAGCCCAGGACGAACAGCGCACTGCCGGCCAGAAGCCGTCCCCGGCGGCCGGTCTCCAGGTCGGCGCCCGAAAGGCCGGTCGCGTAGGAGACGTAGCCGGGCAGCAGCGGCACCACGCACGGGGAGAAGAACGACACCACCCCGGCTGCGGCGGCGACCGGCACCGCCATCAGCATCGTTCCGGAGCTCACTTGCTCGACAAACCAGTCAGCGACACTCATCACGGTCCCGACCGTCTCTGGCTCGCCCGGTCACGGTGGTCGGACCATTGCACCCGGTCCAGCCGAGACTGTGGTCGCCGGCGCCGCGGCGCGGTGACCTGTGGTCGCGTCCCCAGGATTCCCGGCTCGCTCCGCTCGCTCATGACGAACCGGTCGGCGACGTTCATGGGACGCTCACGCCTGGCCCTCGCGGATCTCCTCGACCACGCCGAGCAGGGTGCTGCGGCTGATCTCGCCCAGGACCCGCGCCGCGATCCGGCCCTCCTCGTCGAGGAACAAGAAGCTGGGGATCGCCTGGGCGGGCAGGGTTCCGCGGAAGGCCAGCATCGTCTCGCCCGAGGGGTCGTAGAGAGACGGGTAGCCGATCCCGTTGGTCCGCACGAACGCGCGGGCGAGGCTGGGGTCTGGGTCGCGCACGTTGAGCCCGAGAAAGGCGACCCCGTCCGACCGGAGCTCACGGGCGGCCTTCGCCAGCATGGGTGCCTCGGCCCGGCACGGCCCGCACCAGGACCCCCACACCGGCATCACGACCACCTGGCCGCGGAGGTCGTCGACTGCGACCTCCTTGCCGTCGATCGTCTCGCCGGCCACGTCGCTGCTCGGCGCGCGGCGGTCGGCGGCCGCGACCACCGAGACCGACCCGTCACCGGACACGAAGCCGGCCTCGGTGGACGGCGCGGCGGAGCAGCCGGCGACCAGCGCGAGGGCCGACGCCGACGCCAGCAGGAGGACCAGCGGCCGGGTCACGAGGGTGGCTGCTCCTCCGCGGCGCCGCCTGTGGAGAAGGCGGCGCGCCGGTCCTTGACCGGGATCAGGTCGGCCGCCGGCTCGGAGTAGGACACGGTGGTGAGCCGGTCGCCGTCGAAGGTGAGGCTGGTCAGGCTGCACAGCGTGCACTGGC
>JBIOYO010000305.1:0-2763 GCA_044870175.1 Nocardioidaceae bacterium
GAGGCGCTCGCCGAGGTGCCCGAAGCCGCAGCACTGTCCGACGAGGAGATCGCCGAGGTGCTCGCCGAGGTGCTCGCCGAACAGTCCGAGACCGAGAGCGTGTGAGGAGCGTCCGGTGACAGAGCAGGCGACCGACACCTCCGGTGCGAAAGAGGCGCTGAAGACCGCACTGGTGAAGAGCACCGCGAAGAAGAAGAAGACGAAGTTCCGGCCACTGACGGCTACGGAGACGACGGCGCTGGTGAGCTTCACCAGGAAGGTGGACGCGCCCACCGCACCCGCGGTGCCCACGGCGACCGCGATCTCCATCACCACCGCCGGGCGCCAGCACTACGGGGACGCAGGCAAGGCCCGGCCGACGGGGACGCTGGCCACGTCCGACTACGCGCTGAAGGAGGCGGTGGTCGGGAGCTGGGGGGACGCCTACGAGACGCCGTCGGGCAAGTGGCGCATCGACCTGGGTGACTTCGAGACCCCGCGCGACCGCGGGGGCAAGGACACGCGGCCGTGGTGCATCCTGGTCGCCGTCCAGAGCGGCTACTACACGGTCACCCACTACGGCCCGACCGGCGCCGGCTGAGCGAGATTCCTACGCCCGCTCCAGGGCCAGGCTGACCACCTCCGACCAGGTCGGGAACGCCCGGACGTGGTCGGACAGCAGGTCCCGGTCCAGCCCGGCGCGGACCGCGAGCGCGAGCTCGGCGCCCCACGAGTCCGCCTCCGGGCCGACGCACGAGGCGCCCAGGAGCACGCCGGACGCGGCGTCCAGGACCAGCTCCACACCGCCCCGCACCGGCTGGCGCGGGGAGAGCGCCGCCTTCTCCACCTCTGCGACGTCGGCGCGCGCCGTGCGGACCTCGCGGCCCAGCTCGTGGGCCCGCTCGGGGGTGAGGCCGGTGCACAACACCGAGGGGCTGACGTAGACCGCTCTCGGGATCGCGTCGTACACGGCGTCGTGGCCCCTGCCGGCCACCTCGGCGGCGACGATGCGGGCCTGGTAGTTGGCGCTGTGCGTGAACTGCGACCCCGCGGTGAGGTCCCCGACCGCGAAGAGACCCGGCACGGTGGCGCCGTCCGCGTCGACGACGCGGCACCGGGCGTCCACGGTGACGTGTCCCGCGTCGTCCAGCCAGCTCGCGTGCGCGCCGAGGTCGCCCGAGCACGGCGAGCGGCCGCCTGCGAGGAGCACCCTCTCGGCGGTGAGTGTCCGGCCGTCCTCGAGGCCGAGCTCGACCCCCCGCCCCGTGGGCCGCGCCGACTCGGCGGTCGCGGCGAGCATCAGGTGCACGCCGTCGTCGGCGAGCTGCTCGCCGACCGTCCGGCCGACCCACGGTGACTCCGAGGACAGCAGGGTGCCGGAGACCTCCACCACCGTCACGCGCGTGCCCAGGAGGGCGAACGCCTGCCCGAGCTCGCAGCCCACGGGCCCGCCGCCGAGCACCAGGAGCGACTCCGGCCGGGTCGCGGCGGAGAGCGCCTCCTCGCTGGTCCACGTGGGCACGGCGTCGATGCCCTCGACCGGCGGCCGCTCCGGGGTGCTGCCGGTGGCCAGTACGACGGTGCGCGCGGTGAGCTCGACCTCGTCGCCGGACCCCTCGACGCGGACCCCGCGCCACTCACCGGTCCGTCCGTCGAGCCGGCCGTGTCCGCGCAGGCAGGTCACGCCGCCCTCCTCCAGGCTGCGGCGGCCGGCGGTGTCGTCACGGTGGTCGGTGATGTCGTCGCGCCGGCGTACGGCGTCGTCCCAGCCAAGACCCGCGTGGCCGGAGGCCAGGATCGACTTCGCGGGGACGCAGGCGACGTACGGGCAGTAGCCGCCGAAGCGACCGCGCTCGACCGCGAGCACCCGCAGGCCCTGTCTGGCAAGCAGCAGCGCGGCCAGCTTGCCGCCGGAGCCGGTGCCGAGCACGACGACGTCCCAGGTGCGGTCCATGACCGGAGTGTGACGCCGGCGGGACCCGGGTGAAACCTCGGCGACCCGCCGCGGGGCACCATGACCCACAATGACCCCGTGAGCGCTGACCTGACCGGCACGAGCCCGGCCACCGAGTGGCACGCCTCGGGTGACTACACCGACATCCGCTACGAGACCACCCACGACGGGATCGCCAAGGTCACCATCTGCCGGCCCGAGGTGCACAACGCCTTCCGCCCGCAGACGCTGGTCGAGGTCTCCGACGCGCTGACGGTCGCCCGTGAGGACCAGCGGGTCGGGGTCGTCGTGCTCACCGGCGAGGGCGAGAAGGCGTTCTGCTCCGGTGGCGACCAGCGGGTGCGGGGCGACAGCGGCTACCAGACCGACGAGAACACCGTCGGCCGGTTCCACGTCACCGACCTGCACGTGCAGATGCGCCGCTGCCCCAAGCCGATCGTGGCCATGGTGGCCGGCTGGGCGATCGGTGGTGGCCACGTCCTGCACCTCGTGTGCGACCTGACCATCGCCGCGGACAACGCCCGATTCGGCCAGGTCGGGCCGAAGGTCGGCTCCTTCGACGGCGGGTTCGGGGCCAGCTCGCTCGCCCAGCTGGTCGGGATGAAGAGGGCCAAGGAGATCTGGTTCCTCTGCCGCCAGTACGACGCTCGGCAGGCGCTGGAGATGGGACTGGTCAACACCGTCGTACCGCTCGCCGAGCTCGAGGCCGAGACGGTCCGCTGGTGCCGGGAGATGCTCGCACTGTCGCCGTTCGCACTGAGGCTGATGAAGGCCAGCTTCCACGCCGCGGAGGACGGCTACGCCGGCATCCAGCAGCTCGCGCACGACGC
>JBIOYO010000306.1:0-3237 GCA_044870175.1 Nocardioidaceae bacterium
CGCCGAAGCCGAACGGGTCCGCGTCCGGCCGGCGCAGCACGACACTCTCGGGAAGCTCCGCGCGGCTCTCGGGGAGCTCCGCGGCCGTTACCGCGGCGGCCGCCGCGGCCGCCGCCGGGTCGGCCCCGGCCAGCCGCTGGTGCACCGTGGGGGTGCCCGCGCCGGGCAGCGGCAGGGCACGGGCGGCGGGGGCCAGCGGCACCGGTCCTGGACGTGCCGGGCGCGGTTGTGCCGGGCCGGCGGGGCTCTCGGGGTCCGGACCCGCAGCCGCGGCACCGGACCGGTCCACGTCGCGGCTGCGTCCGGCACCGGCGCGGGAGACCGCCGTGCCGAGGCGGCCGCGGAGGCGGGGGCGGGGGCGGGGCCGGGCAGAGGGTTCCGGCTCCAGGCCGGCCTCCGCTGCCGGGTCGTCGAGGTCCTGCACGAGCGCGTCCGCGGCCGGCTCCCCGGGCTCCTCGACATCCGGCTCGACGAGCTCGACCGGCTCGACCGGCTCGACCGGTTCAGGAGGGGCGTCCGCGGGCGTCTCGTCGCGCTGCGGCTCCGACAGGGCCACCACGTCGGCGCGGCCCTGCGCGAGCTGGCCGACCCGCTCTGCGAGGGTCGCCTGCGGCCCACCGGTGCGGGTGGTCAGGCCGAGCGGGACGGCGAGCGCGGCGCCGTACCGGCGCTGGTTGCGCCGCGCGGCGCGGCGGCCGCGGCCGTCCAGCCCCTCGACGGCCCGGGCGACGTGGTGGAGCAGCACCCGCATCCGGCCGTCCCGCAGCGGCCCGGGACGCGGCTCGACCACGACCCGGTCCACGGCCTCCCAGGGGACGGCCCGCCACTGGGAGCCGAGCCGGATCCGCACGCCCAGGTCGTCGGCGACGAGCAACGGCGTGCGGGAGTCCAGGAGCGCCACCAGGTAGGTGACCGCCACCAGCGCCATGAGCCCGCACAACGCCCAGTCGGTGACCGCGGAGGTCTCGACGGCGCGGTACAGGTAGGCGGTCGCGATGGCGGAGGCCGCAATGCCGATGAACGCCGGAAGCGCGGCGTTGCGGCGCACCACCACCTCCGCGGGCGGCTCGGGCGAGCTCTCCCCGACGTCGAAGGGCAGCAAGGGTTCGACGGGCCGCACGGGCGTTGCGCTCACAGCTCTCCCTGCAACGTGGCGACGACCTCGTCCAGGTCGTCGGGCTTGATCAGGACGTCTCGCGCCTTGGACCCCTCGCTGGGCCCGACGACGCCGCGGCTCTCCAGGATGTCCATGAGCCGGCCGGCCTTGGCGAAGCCGACCCTCAGCTTGCGCTGCAGCATCGACGTCGACCCGAACTGCGTCGAGACGACCAGCTCGACGGCCTGCACGACCAGGTCGAGGTCGTCGCCGATGTCGTCGTCGAGCTCGCGCCGGGACTGAGCGGGAGCGGTGACGTCCTCGCGGTAGGTCGGGGCGAGCTGCTCGGTGCAGTGGGACACGACCTGACGGATCTCGGCCTCGGTCACCCACGCCCCCTGCACCCGGACCGGCTTCGACGCGCCCATGGGCAGGAACAGCCCGTCACCCTGGCCGACCAGCTTCTCCGCCCCCGGCTGGTCGAGGATCACCCGGCTGTCGGCGAGGCTGGAGGTCGCGAAGGAGAGCCGTGACGGCACGTTGGCCTTGATCAGCCCGGTGACCACGTCCACCGAGGGGCGCTGCGTCGCCAGCACCAGGTGGATGCCCGCCGCGCGGGCCAGCTGGGTGATCCGGACGACGGCGTCCTCCACGTCCCGGGGGGCCACCATCATCAGGTCGGCGAGCTCGTCGACGACCACGAGCAGGTAGGGGTACGGCGCCAGCACGCGCTCGCTGCCGGGAGGCGCCTGCACCTTGCCGGCCCGCACCGCGCGGTTGAAGTCGTCGATGTGGCGGAAGCCGAACGCGGCCAGGTCGTCGTACCGCAGGTCCATCTCGCGGACCACCCACTGCAGCGCCTCGGCCGCGCGCTTGGGGTTGGTGATGATCGGCGTGATCAGGTGCGGGATGCCCTCGTACACCGTCAGCTCGACCCGCTTCGGGTCGACCATGATCATCCGCACCTCGTCGGGGGTGGCCCGCATCAGCAGCGAGACGATCATGGAGTTGACGAAGCTGGACTTGCCGGAGCCGGTCGCGCCGGCGACGAGCAGGTGCGGCATCTTGGCGAGGTCCGCCACCACGAATCCGCCCTCGACGTCCTTGCCCAGCGCGACCAGCATCGGGTGCTCGTCGCGGCGCGCGTTCGCGGACCGGAGGACGTCGCCCAGCGAGACGATCTCCTTGTCGGCGTTGGGGATCTCGATACCGATCGCGCTGCGCCCCGGGATCGGCGAGAGGATGCGGACGTCGGCGCTGGCGACGGAGTAGGCGATGTTCTTCCCGAGCGCGGTGACCTTCTCCACCTTCACCGCCGGTCCCAGCTCCACCTCGTAGCGGGTCACGGTCGGCCCGCGGGTGTACCCGGTCACCTGGGCGTCGATGTCGAACTGCTCCAGCACCTCGGTGAGCCGCGCGACGACCTCGTCGGAGGCGCGGCTGCGCGGCTTGTGCGGGCTGCCCGGCCGCAGCACGTCGTTGCCGGGCAGGGAATAGGTGACGTCGCCGGCGAGCGTGAGCTGCTCCACCCGGGCCGGCAGCGGTGTGTGCGGCGGCGGCTCGGCGCGCTCCGCCGGATGGGCCGGGGGATCCGCCGGGGCGCTGGACCCGTGGCCGGCGCCACCGGAGGCGGGCTCCACCCGCACCGGGCTGTCGTAGGGCTCCTCCCCGTCCGGCGGCACCAGGTCCTCGCGCATCGCGCCGACGCGCCGGCGGGGCCGGGAGCGCCGCAGCGGCGGCCCCGCGTCGGGGCCGGGCGGCTGGCCCGCCGGATCGGCCGGCTCGCGCCGCGACCTGCCCAGCAGCCGGTCGCGGGCGGACCGCAGCCGGGCCGGGACCTGGTGCACCGGCGTCCCGGTCACGACGAGCACGCCGAAGCAGGTGAGCAGCACGAGGATCGGCACCACGACGTACGGCGACTGCAGCAGGTCGAGCAACAGCGACCCGACGACGAAGCCGACCGCTCCGCCCGCGTCCCGCACCGCGCCGGTGTCGCCACCCTCGGGCGCCCCGTGGGCCACGTGCAGCAGCCCGACCACGCCGAACAGCAGCGACGTCCAGCCCACGACCCGGCGGCCGGCGGGACCGGTGCGCTCGGGGTTGCGCAGCGCGTGCAGCCCGGCCAGGGCCAGCAGCACCGG
>JBIOYO010000307.1:0-8922 GCA_044870175.1 Nocardioidaceae bacterium
CGTTGTAGTCGGAGAGCAGGCCGACCAGCTGGCTGGCCGTGTAGGTGACACCGTTGTAGACGACCGTCGTCTGCGAGGTCGCCGCACCGGACTCCGGTCCGCCGTTCTGGTCGATCAGCAGCGCGGCCGCGAGGATCGCGGTCTGCACCGACGCGGGTGTCGATGCGCCACCGAGCTGGTTGAGCAGCGCGGTGGTCAGCTGCTGGGTGACCTGGTTGAGGTAGTTGCGGGCGTTGCGGTTGTACAGCGCGTCGATCTGCGCTGCCGTCAGCTCCGTCCCACCGACCAACAACGTGCCACCGGTGCCCTGGAGCAGGCGGGTCACCACACCGGAGTGGTTCTTGTAGTACCCCTTGGTGTACGTGCAGCCGACCGGCTTGGTCTTCTTCTTGTTGGTGTAGAAGACCTCGGTCGTGCCCTCGGCGACCGACACGACGGCCGTCCCGGCGGCGAGGTCGCTGCTCACCAGCGCTCCCGCTCCGGCGACACTGATGGCCTGCACCTGGTAGCCGGCCGGGACGTTCTCGTCGACCGTGGCGTTGCCGACGGGAAGCTGCATGGGTGGGCTGCAGTATCCGGCCTGGACCTCGACCGTCTTCCCGGCGACCGTGAAGGTGAACGCCTGGCCTGTGACCACGCCGGTTCCGGCAACCTTGCAGACCTTCAGCGTGCCCGTGGCGGGCTTGTTGGTGAACGTCACCTCGGTCACCTGGTCCGCGGTCACGGTGACCGATGCCGTCCGGGCGGCGAGGTCGCTGGAAACCAGAGCACCGGCGGGTGCGACCTCGATGGCCGAGACCGAGTAGCCGGCCTTGGCCGCCTCGGTGACCACCGCGGTGCCGGTGTCGGCGAGGATGGCTTCGCTGCAGTAGCCGGTCACGACGGTCACGGCGGTCCCGTTGACCGTGAAGTCGAAGGTCGTCCCGGCCGGGATCTCCGAGCTGGCCGCCTTGCACACCTTGACCTTGCCCTGCGGCTTCGGTGCCGGCTTGTTGGTGAAGGTCGCGATCGTCTCGGTGGCGATGCCCCCTGCAACGATGCGGACGGTGACCGACCGTGCCGTGAGGTCGGGTGTCCCGACCAGACGGTCGGCAGGAGCGACGTCGATCGCGGTCAGCTGCGCATCGCTGCGGGCGTTCTCGGTGATCGTCGCGTTGCCCACCGGCAGTGCCAGTGGCATGCTGCACCCGCCGACGGGAGCGGTGACCGTCTGGGTGGTCCCGGCCGCCGCGACGCTGAAGCTGAACGAGCCGGCCAAGGTGGTGCCGGTCTCGGCCTTCTTGCAGACCTCGAGGTAGCCCTTCTCCTGCGCCTTGTTGGTGAACGTGACGATGGTCTGGTTCTCGACGCCACCGGCGGCGACGCTGATGGTCGCGGAGCGGGCGCTCAGGTCCGAGGCGACCAGTGCGCCGGCCGGCTGGGTGGTGACCCCGACGAGCTGGAAGCCTGCGCGCGCGGACTCTGTGACGGTGACCTGTCCGGCCGTGACAGTGATCGGCTGCGTGCACTGTCCGACGGGCACGTTGTACTTCGCCTCAAGGCCGGACACCGAGAACTCGAAGTCCCCGCTGACCCCCGTCCCTGAGGCCGTCTTGCAGATCTCGATGACGCCGGTCGGGTGGGTGTCGGTCGCGGCCGCGGGCAGACCGGCCGCTGCGACGAAGCCCACTCCGAGCACGAGTCCTAAGGCGGCCCGAAGCCAGGCCGGATATCTGTGGGACAACACCGTTGTGTCCTCCATGCTGCTAGATGATCGGTCAACCGGAACCGGGGAGCGGATCCCCAAGGTGAAGGGCCGTGACCGAAAAACAAGAAGGCCCGGTGGCGCCGCCGGCATGGCGACGGAGATGGGGCCGTGGGCGATTCCCACCACCCGCAACGCGCTCGCCGACTTCTTGACTCAGCGCTCTCACGGTATGGAGAAGCGTCTTGCAGCTCTCAGAGGCCCCCGATCCCTGCGTGCCTTTCGCGCACCTCGCCCGAGCCAGACGCCTGAGGCGACCAGAGGCGCCCGGGCTGAAATGTCACGGTAACAAGTGCCAAACCGGCCGTCAACGGGTGTTCTCCTCGATGTCGCCGTCACCAGGCTTGAATATGAATACGACTCAATTTCGTCGCCTCAGCCTTGTCTGCCGCGTGCGCCGAGGTGGCACGGGTTGCGCCGTCGGTTTGGCGGCGCCCCAGCATGACGCGGAACTCGCTCCCCGCGCATTCTCCGGCGTCACCCGGGTCCGCGCGGACCCAGGCTGCTCCCCGGCCGGTGCGCCCTGACCACTCCCCAGAACCCGACCACCAGCAGGACGAGCCCGGTGAGGACGGCCCAGCCCGCGGCGTAGGGCCGGTCCAGGAGGCTCGGGTTGTCGGCGCGTGCCCCGAACCGGCCGAGCACCGGGACCGCCAGCAGGGTCACCGACCCGGCCACCACGAGGGCCGCCGCCGCCGGACCGCGCCAGGCATGAGGCAGCCGCCGGGAGGCGACAACCACCAGCGCGATAGTCAGCGGTGCGAGCACCATGTCGT
This sequence comes from Nocardioidaceae bacterium, assembly GCA_044870175.1. Classification (GTDB taxonomy): domain Bacteria; phylum Actinomycetota; class Actinomycetes; order Propionibacteriales; family Nocardioidaceae; genus JBIOUF01. The sequence continues at coordinate 2,521 of JBIOYO010000307.1, forward strand.
GCAGCAGCACCCCGGCCGCCAGCCACGCCGCCACACCGACGAGGTCGCCGGGCCCCTGGTCGAGGAGCAGCAGTCCCCCGTACGCCGCGGCGGCGGCGCCGGCGAGGGCAAGCAGCACGCGGGTCATGCCAGCACGTCCAGACGGCTGACCCACTTCGTCTGCAGCACGCCGGGTCGGTTGGGCGCGATGATCCGGCACGGGTACCCGTGGTCCACCGCGAGCGGCTCCCCGGCGAGGTCAAGAGCGAGCAGGGACCGCGGATGCGCGGCGAAGCCCCCCGGCAGGGTGGTCACGCGGAACGGGCCGTGGGCCTGGAGCGAGGAGACCCTCACCGGGCTGCCGGGTGGCGCATCGACCAGCGCCAGCAGGTCGCGGACCCTCACCCCGGTCCACGACCCGCTGGCGCTCCACCCCTCCACACATGCGATCGGCAGCACCTCCGTCACCTGGGGCATCGCCGCCAGGTCGGCACGGGAGAGCCTGACCTCGCGCTCGTGGCAGGTCACCGTCAGCCGCCACGCCGGGTCTCGGGCGGCGTCGACGACCCGCGCGGCCTCCGCCGACTTGTTGACCGGGACACCCTGGGGGCCTTCGCCGGACCGCACGGCCAGCACCGACACGTCCCTGAGCCAGCCGACCGTGCCTCCTGCCGTCGCGAGGACCGCGACCCCGGAGGCGGTCCAGGTCGCCCGCAGCAGCCCGCGCCGGGACAGGCCCACCGACGAGGCGGTCACCGACGGACGGTCGAGGCCGCCGTGCTCGACGTCCGCGCCGAGCGCCTGGCGGATGACCGGCAGCTTCACGGCGACGTGCATCGCCAGCGCGCCGGCTGCCACCCATGCCACCGCGTAATGGGCGCTGCGGAAGGAGAACGGCCAGGGGTACCACTGCGACGCGTTCGCCAGGCCGGTGGCGAGCTGGAAGATCGCCGCCGCCACCAGCACTGCGATGGCGAGCCGCTCGCCGCCCTGGACGACCAGGCGGCGAACCGACCCGGAGGTGGGGCGGGCGAACAGCTTCGGGTAGACCGACCAGAGCTTGACCAGCAGCAGCGGGACGGCCGCGGTGCCGGCGGCGACGTGCAGTCCCTGCGTGAGCCGGTACCCCCACGACGGCCACGTCGGCACCGGTACGGCAGGGTCGGGGAGCTGGCTCCAGTGGCTGACCAGCCCGGTTGCGAAGCAGATGCCGAAGCACGTGCCCAGCCACAGCCCGACCCGGGCGGCGACTGCGGCGCTGCGCAGCCGGGAGGAGAAGTCGGCCTCGTCCGGTGCCCGCGGTGGCCTCATCTCTGCCCCAGTACGGCGAACCAACGCCGGGCGACCGCGTGGACGCGGCAGACCGGCAGGCCGGCGGCCGCCGCCACCGAGCCGACCGCGTCGGCGGAGACCGTCGACCACCGGAACGTGCGGGTGGACGCCCTGGCCGTGCGGATCGTGAGGCTGTCTGTGCGCAGGCCGGCCCCGGGTGGTGCGAGGTCGACGACCACGCGACCGTCGGGTGCGACCAGCTCGACCGCCCTGGCGAGCAGAGCCACGGGGTCGCCGCCGATGCCGATGTTCCCGTCAGCGAGCAGCACGGTGTCCCAACGGCCCTCACCCGGCAGCGGAGCGAAGACGTCGCGGCGCAGAGCCGGCACGCCGCGCTCCCTGGCCTGCCGGACCGCCTCGGGCACGACGTCGATGCCCAGCACGCAGTGGCCGTTCTGGATGAGGCGGGCGCTCATCCGGCCGGGCCCGCAGCCGACGTCGAGGGTGTTCCCGACGCAGTACGAGAGCACCGCGCGGTCGGACGCGTCGGCCCGGCCCCGCCAGGTGTCCACGGGCAGCGGCACAGGTCCCTCGTCGAGCCCCACCAGGTGGCAGTCGTGGCCGCGCAGCGCCTGGGCGAAGACGTGCGCGAAGGGCAGCTCGGTGGTGGTCATGGCACGCCCGGGTCGATCCTCGACCAGACCGCGGCGAACCGACTGCGCGGCGCCTGCCCGGCCACCGCTCGCGCGTCGTCGATGGTGTCCACGTCGCGCATCCCCGCCGCGGTGCCCACGGCGAGTCCGCTCCGGCGCAGGGCCCGCCGCGTCAGCGCGGCGGTCTCGGCGGTGGAGGTCGGCACCGCTGTGAGAGCGTCGGCGTGCGCGGGCCTGCGCAGCGCCAGCACCCACCAACCCCCGTCCCGCGCCGGTCCCAGCACGGCCGGGTGGGCCTCCAGGGCCGCGGCCACCGCGGCCAGGTGCGGGCCGGTGACCTGCGGTGTGTCCATGCCGAGCTGGACCGTCCCGGCTCCAGTGCGCCGGCCGACCTCGGCGTGCGCGGCGGCGAGCCTGCGGGCGAAGGTGTCGCCGACCTGGCCGAACACGGTCCAGCCACGCAGCTGGCCTTCGATCTCGGGTGCCCCCACGGCCTGGCCCAGGTCGCCGGCGAGGGCCAGGTGACAGCGTTCCGCACCGAACGCGTCGCCGCACGCGACCAGCGTGTCCATCAGCGCGGCCGCGGCGACCTCGGCTGCCTCCCGCATGCCGACCACGGACCCCAGCCTGGTCTTCACCGCGCCGGGCACCGGAGCCTTCGCGACGACCAGGCACTGGGGCGGGTTCATCGCAGCACCTGCCACACGTCACGCGCCGTCCTCAGCGTTCCCGGGACCGATCCGGACACCTTGGACCGGGTGCCGGCGGCGCGGGGACGGTAGGTCACGTCCCGCTCCACGACGAGCCAGCCGGCGAGGGTGGCCCGCTTCATCAGCTCCACCGGGTAGCCGAACCGTCTGTCCCGGACCCCCAGAGCCAGCAGCTCACGGCGCCGGCAGACCCGCATCGGGGCGATGTCCCGGGCGGTGAGGCCCAGCCGGCGCAGTGCGTGCACGGCCAGGAGGTTGCCCAGCCGCGCGTGCCATGGCCACACCCCTCGGGTGGCCGGGCGGCGCCGACCCACGGCGAGGTCGGCACGGCCGCTCCGGACGTCGGCCAGCAGCGGAAGCAGCGCGAGCGGGTCGAGGGACCCGTCGCCGTCCATGACCGCGACGTACTCCCTGGACGCCGCCAGCAGGCCGGCGTGGACCGCGGCGCCGTACCCCGCCTGGGGTTCCTCGACCACCCTCGCCCCCAGTCCGCGCGCGACGTCGCCGGTCCCGTCGGACGACCCGTTGTCGACGACCAGCACGGCGAACGTGTCGGGGACCGCCGGGAGCAGGCCGGGCAGGGCGGCCGCCTCGTCACGGCACGGGAGGATGAGGTCGCAGACCGGGTCCATGCCGTCAACGTAGGGACGGCAGAGCCCGCGCGGGACCGGCGAACCCTTACGAAGCCGTGACGTCCCGGGCGGGGAGCCGTTGCCGCGCCCTACTCTCACCACCATGGTCGCGTCCGCGGGGTTGTCGGCGCGCCCGACGGCTGCCACGCGGCCGGCGCCGTGGGTGGGCCTCCTCGCCGCGGCCCTCCTCGTCGCCGCTGCCGTCGCCGTCCCGCTCCTCAGCGGATGGGACGTGCACGCGCGCTCCGACCCGGCCGGCACCGTGCCGCCGCTGCACGGGAAGTGGGACCCGCGGCCGCCCGGGCCGGGCACGCTCGCGGCGTTGGCGCTGGCGCTGCTGGGATGGCGCTACGCCGCGGACTGGTCGGACCGGTTGCCCTGGGGTCGCCTGCTCGCGGGAGCCTACGTCCTGGGACTGGCGTGGCTGCTGGCACTCGCTCTGATGGACGGGCCGCAGGGACTCACCCGCGTGCTCGGCAACGACTACGAGTACCTGCGCACCGCGCGCGGCGTGACCGACGTCCATGCCCTCCTCGACGGGTTCGTCGCCCGCGTCCCGAGGTCCCAGCCGGACCACTGGGTCACGCACGTCGCCGGCCATCCGCCGGGGGCGCTGCTGTTCTTCGTGGCGCTCGTCCGCGTCGGCCTGGGAGGTGACCTCGCGGCGGCACTGGTGGTCACCGTTCTGGCCGCGAGCACGGCGCCCGCGGTGCTGACCGCTGTCCGCGCGCTCGGGGCCGAGCAGGCGGCTCGCCGGGCGGCACCGTTCCTGGTCCTCGGCCCCTCGGCGCTGTTCCTGGCCGTCTCGGCGGACGCCGTCTTCACGGTGGTAGCCGCCTGGGCGCTGGCGACCCTGGCAATCGCCGCCACCGCGGAGCGGCCGGCGGCTGCGGTGGGATGGTCGGCGACGGCCGGCCTGCTGCTGGGTGCCTGTCTGCTGCTCTCCTACGGCCTGTCGCTGCTGGTGCTGCTCGTGCTCGCGGTGATGGCCGCGGCGCGCTCCTGGCGCCCCGTCCCCGTCGCGGGCGTCTGTGCGGCGGCGGTCGTCCTCGGGTTCGCTGCGGGCGGGTTCGCGTGGTGGGACGGGTTCCTCGCGCTCCGGGGGCGGTACTGGGACGGGATCGCGGCCGACCGGCCGGCGGCGTACTGGGTGGGCGGCAACCTGGCGGCCCTCGTGCTGAGCGCAGGACCCGTCCTGGGGGCCGGGCTCGCGTGCCTGCTGACGACGTGGCGCCGAGCCGACCGCGCCGTCGTGCTCCTCGTCACGGCGGCCGTCGCATCCGTCGCGGTGGCAGACCTGTCCGGCATGAGCAAGGCCGAGGTGGAGCGGATCTGGCTGCCGTTCGTGCCGTGGCTGCTGCTGTCGACCGCACTCCTTCCGGACTCGTGGCGGCGGTGGGGACTGGCGCTGCAGGCCGGCACCGCGCTGACCGTCGAGACGCTGCTGTACACGACCTGGTAGCTCAGCGCAGCGGCGCGTGCGCGAACGCGCGCAGTCCGTCTCGGGGTGTCACCCGTGCGGCGAAGCCCAGCTCGGCCCATGCCCGGGCGGGAGAGGCCACCACGTGCCGCACGTCTCCGGGCCGGAACCGGCCAGTGACGCGCGCCGTGAGATCGGAGCCGGCGCCGGCGGCGACGAGGTCGGCAACGGTCCGGACCGAGATGGGCTCCCCCGAGCAGACGTTGTAGGCCCGGAAGCCCGGACCGACCGCCAGCACGGCCGAGAGGTTGGCCGCCGCCACATCCGTCACGTGCACGAAGTCACGCATCTGCGCGCCGTCCTCGAAGACCTCCGGCGGCTCGCCTCGCTCGACCGCCGACCGGAACATGGCGGCCACCCCGGAGTAGGGCGTGTTCCGCGGCATGCCAGGCCCGTAGACGTTGTGGTACCGCAGCGCCGTCGCGCCGGTGCCGGTCTGCCGGACCCAGGCCGCCGTGTAGTGCTCCTGGGCGACCTTGCTCGCCGCGTAGCCGCTGCGCGGGTCCAGCCTGGCCTCCTCGTCGACGAGCGCCCAGGCCAGGGGCGCAGCGCAGCCCACGCAGTGGCTGTCGAAGTCGCCGGCCTCGAGAGCGGCCACCGTGCGCGCGGGTGCGGCCTGGTCGCCGTGCTCGACGCAGGTGTACCTGCCCTCGCCGTACACCACCATCGACGAGGCGAGGACCAGCCGGCGTACGCCGGCGTCGTGCATCGCGGTGAGGAGCGCTGCTGTGCCGAGGTCGTTGTGAGTGGCGTACGTCGGCAGGTCGTGCACGCCGACGCCCGCGCCGACGACGGCCGCCTGGTGGCTGACGACGTCCACCCCACGGAGCAGGTCCCGCCACGCGGACGCGTCGCGCAGGTCGAGCCGGTGGGTGCCCGCCGGAGGGCCGGTGCCACCGTGCGCGATCGGCAACATGACGTCGACCCGCACCACGTCGTGCCCGGCCGCCTCGAGGGCGGAGGAGACCGCGCTGCCGATGAAACCGGCGGACCCGGTGACCAGGACCCTCATGCCGGCGCTCGTCGTGGCGGCGCGGTCACGCGGGCAACCTCACGAGGAAGCGGCAGCCGGGGGCCTGGTTGACCACCTGCACCATCCCGTCGTGGGCCTCGACGATTCCCTTGACGATGGCCAGACCGAGACCGGCGCCGGTGCCGTGGGCCCGGTCCACCTCCGGAGTCCGAGCGGGGTCACCTCGCCAGGACACGTCGAAGACACGCGGCAGGTCGGCCTCAGGGATGCCCCCGCAGCTGTCGGACACCGTCAGCTCCACGCCGTCGTCGACGACCCGCCCGGTGATGGAGACCACGCCGTCGGCCGGCGTGTGCCGGATCGCGTTCATGACCAGGTTCGCGACCACCCGGGACAGGCCGGCCGGGTCGGCCCGCACCTGCACCCCCTGGTCCACGGCGCCCCCGAGGCGCACACCGGCGGCGCGGGCCACGGGGTCGGCGCCGGCGATCGCCTCCGAGACGAGGTCTGCGAGCGCGACCCGTTGCAGGGACAGCTGCAAAACGCCGGCGTGGATGCGCGAGAGCTCGAAGAGGTCGTCGACCATGCGCACCATCCGGTCGACCTCGGACCGCAGCTGCCGGTAGTACCGCGCCGGGTCGTCGGCGAGCCCGTCCTCCAGGGACTCGGTCATCGCACGCAGGCCGGCCAGGGGGCTGCGCAG
>JBIOYO010000308.1:0-2381 GCA_044870175.1 Nocardioidaceae bacterium
GGACGTGATCGACGGGCACGCCGGCCGCGACCGCGTCTTCGGGGGGTTCGGCGGGGACCGGATCTCGGGCGGCCGTGGCGCGGACGCCGTCCGCGGTGGCCCCGGACCCGACCGCCTCTTCGGCGACGCCGGCAGCGACCGGCTTCACGGCGGCCTGGGCGCTGACCTGGCGCTGGGCGGATGGGGCGCGGACGCCCTCCGCGGCGGCCCCGGACCCGACCGCCTGTTCGGCAACCCCGGCAGCGACCGGCTCCGCGGCGGCTGGGGGGCGGACCTGCTGAACGGGGGCCTGGGCTGGGACTTCCTGCATGGCGGCCCCGGCCACGACCGGCTGATCAGCGGGCGTCGGGTGGGATGAGCACGGACTCATGACCGGGCACCGACGTAACGAGGTCTCCTTGGGTTGCATGCTCGTCGCATGTAGATGCGTGTGGATAGCATGTCACCATGAGCAAGATGCTGCAGGTTCGAGACGTCCCTGACGACGTGCACGCCGTCCTGCGCCGTCGCGCGGCGGCCGCTGGGATGAGCTTGTCCGACTTCGCCAGGCAAGAGCTGGCTCGGCTGGCCCGGCGGCCTTCGCTCGCAGACCTGCTCGATCGAGCGGCGCGTCGCAGCGGCGACCCGATGACCTTCGCAGATGCACGCGACGCCGTCGGCGCCGAGCGCCCGCACGAGTGATCGTCGCCGACGCCTCCATCGTCCTCGCGGCGCTGCTGAGCACCTCAGGCGCCGGGGCCCGTGCTCGGGAGCGGCTTCGGCAGGATCCTGACCTGCACGTGCCGCACCTGCTCGACGTGGAGATCACCGCTGCACTACGCCGACGGGTCCGGCTCGGCGAGACAGACGTCGAGGTCGCCAGCGAGGTCCTGGGTGACCTCGCCGCGCTGGCCGCGAACCGCTGGGACCACGAGCCGCTTCTACGTCGAGTGTGGGAGCTGCGGGAGAACGTCACGCCGTACGACGCTGTCTACGTCGTCCTCGCCGAGATGCTGGACGCCTCGCTGGTCACCAGCGACGTCCGCCTCTCCCGCGCCCCGGGGCTTCGGTGCACTGCCGACGTACTCATCGACTGAAGCCAGGCAAGCCGATCCTGTCGCGCGAGTCGGCCAGAGTCCGCGTCGGGTGACTCATCGGTCGTCTGAGGTGCTGCGGGAACGCGACTGGCAGGCAAGCCTGAGCACACTGCGGAAGCACCACCGGTAGGTGTCACAAAGTGCTACCAGCGCGTGGCCCGGGGAGGCCATGACGTGCCCGAGGACAAGATCCGCAGCCGCTACGACCGGCTGTGGGGCCTCGTGGCGGCCGCGATCGCGCGCCGGACGCCGCCACCGTCCACGACAACTCGCGGGCCGCACAGCCGTTTCGGCGTATCGCGCACTTCGAGCACGGCGTCGTCGTCGGCTCCCCCCCAGATGGACGCCCGCGCCGCTGATGGCCTTCGGGCCTGCCGACGGGCGTTGACAGAGCCTCACCCTGCTGCCGAGCTCAGGCCGGGTTGAGGGCGAGCGCGGCGAGCTCGGTGCGCGAGGTGAGGCCGAGCTTGGCGTACACGTTGCGCAGGTGGAAGTCGACCGTCCGAGGGCTGATGAACAGCCGCCCGGCGACGTCCTTGTTCGACAGACCCTGCCGGACGAGCCCGGCGACCTGCGCTTCCTGGGCGGTCAGCTCGGTGGCGACGAGGTCGGCGCCTCGGCGGGCGGTCTCGCCGGAGGCCCGCAGCTCCTGCCGGGCCCGCTCGGCCCAGAAGCTGGCACCGAGGGTCTCGAACGTCTCCAGGGCATCACGCAACGGAACCCGGGCATCGGTACGCCGCCGGCCCCGCCGCAGGAACTCGCCCAGGGCCAGCTGGGTGCGGGCCCGGGCCGGACGCCGTGACGACTGGGCGTGCCACTCCAGCGCCCGGCGGAAGCTCTCCTCGGTCTCGGGGCCACCGAGGACGGCCTGACCGTGGTAGACCACCGCCCACGCCCACGCCATGTCGGTGCCCTCCGCGAACTCCCGCAGCTCCCCGAGCCACTCCTCGGCCCGGTCACGGCGTCCCGCCCTTACCGCGGTCTCGACCCTGTCCAGCGCCGACAACCCCCGCGCGATGGGCAGCTCGATCTGCTCGAGGTGATGCAACGCGGTCGCCGGGCCGATGCCGGGCTGGCGTGCCGCCGCCCAGTGGGTCAGGCCCGCAACGAGGCCGGTGACCGCCCCCTGCGGCGGGTTCTGCTCGAGGGCGCGCTGCAGCTCCTGGAGGTGAGCCGGCGCCTGCGGGTCCCCGCGCAGCGCGGCGATCACGGCGAGCTCGGCGAGCGGGAACGTCACCAGCTCGTCGAGGCCGAGGTTGCGGTCCAGCAGCACCGCCTCCTGGGCGTACGACGCGGCCTCGCTCC
>JBIOYO010000309.1:0-3931 GCA_044870175.1 Nocardioidaceae bacterium
GACCCCCGCCGCGCAGAGGACGCCGAGGTAGGTCACGTGGACGAGGGCGGCGCTCGCGTCGAACCGGTCCAGGGTGCTCATCCGGGCCAGCTCGACGCCGTGCCACAGCGGGGTGAGCCGGGCCAGCGCCTCCAGCGGCGCGGACAGGTTGGAGACCGGGAAGAACGCCCCGGAGAACAAGAACATCGGCACGACACCCAGCCGGTAGATCAGCGCGAACCCCTGCTCGGTCCGGGCGCCGGCGGTCCAGCCGTAGACCGGCGTGGCGAAGGCCATCCCGGTCAGCACCGAGGCGAGGAAGGCGAGCACGGCCCCGCCTGCCGAGCCGTAGACGCCGAAGGGGACCAGCACGAGCGCGAACACCGCACAGGCGGTGGCCACCCGGAACAGCACGAACAGCAGGTGTCCGGCCACGACGTCCGAGGGGCGCAACGGGGTGGCGACCATGCCGTAGTAGCTCTTGTCCCACTTGATCGCGCCCATGACCGGCCACATCACCTCCCCCATCGCCACCTGCATGGCGTGGGCAGCCAGCAGGCCGGGCGCGACGAAGGCGAGGTAGCCCGGCGCCCCCTCCAGGCTCCCGGTGCCGGAGGCGGACCGGTCGACGTAGCCGCCGAGCAGCACGCCCATCGCGGCGACGTACAGCAGCGGCTCGACGAACGACGTGATCGCCGAGCCCTTCCAGGTGCGCCGGTAGACGGTGCGCCAGTAGTCGACCTGCCGCAGCACGAGGTCGACCCGGCCGGGCGGGGCGCGCTGCGCGAGCGGCATCAGTCGACCAGGGTCCGGCCGGTCAGGGTCAGGAACACGTCCTCGAGCGTGGAGCGGCGCACCAGTACGGCGACCGGGCGGAGCCCCCGCTCGTGCACGCGCGCCGCGACCTCCTCACCGTCCTCGGAGTACAGCAGCAGCCGGTCCGGCAGCACTTCCACCCGCTCGGCGAGGTCGGCCACCTGCTCGGCGATGTCGGCGTGCCGCCCGACACCGAAGCGCAGCTCGGCGACCTCGCGTGTGGAGTGCCGGCGGATCAGGTCCAGCGGCGACCCCTCGGCCACCACCACCCCCTTGTCGATGATGACCAGCCGGGTGGACAGCTGCTCGGCCTCATCCATGTAGTGCGTCGTCAGCACCAGGGTGACGCCCTCGGCGCGGAGCCGGAACAGCTTGTCCCACAGCAGGTGCCGGGCCTGCGGGTCCAGGCCGGTGGTGGGCTCGTCCAGGAGCAGGAGCTCGGGATCGTTGACCAGGGACCTGGCGATCGTGAGCCGCCTCTTCAGGCCCCCGGAGAGGTTCTCGACCTTCTCCTTCGCCCTCTCGCCCAGCTGGAGGAAGTCCAGCAGCTCGTCGGCACGGGCCGCCACCTGCCGCCGGGGGATCCCGAAGTAGCGGCCGTAGACCGTGAGGTTCTCGCGGACGCTCAGCTCGGTGTCCAGTGTGTCCTCCTGCGGGCAGACTCCGATCCGGGCGCGGATCGCCGGGCCGTCGGTCGCCGGGTCCAGCCCCAGGATCCGCAGGTGCCCCGCGGTCGGTGGCGAGACGGCGGCCATCATGCGCATCATCGAGGACTTGCCGGCTCCGTTCGGGCCGAGGAAGCCGAAGGACTCCCCGCGCTCGACGGTCAGGTCGATGCCCTTGACCGCCTCGAGGTGGCCGAAGGACTTGCGCAGGCCGACGGCGTGGATCATCGCCGTGCCGCTGTCGCTGGACCGTCCGGCGGGCCGGTCGCCGCCGGTGTCGCGCGCACCGGCAGGGGCGGGGTGGGACACGCGTTCGACAGTAGCGACCAGCACCGACGGGTGGCACCGGGTTTCGGGGTGGCCCTTCGGACCGTACGGACTGTCGGCGGCGTGAGCAACACTGGGCCCATGCCGACAGACGGCGCCCGGGCTCTCGACGCGTTCGGTGCCCCCACGCGGGACTGGTTCACCTCCTCCTTCGCCGCGCCCACCCCCGCCCAGGAGGGCGCCTGGCGCGCGGTCGCGGCGGGTCACAACGCCTTGGTGGTCGCCCCGACCGGGTCCGGCAAGACGCTGAGCGCCTTCCTGTGGTCGCTGGACCGGCTGGCGTCCGGGCCGCTGCCGCAGCGGGCCCGGCGCTGCCGGGTGCTCTACGTCTCCCCGCTCAAGGCGCTCGCGGTGGACGTCGAACGCAACCTGCGCGCGCCGCTGGCCGGCATCCGGCACGCTGCCTCCCGGCTCGGCACGCCGGTGCCGGATCTCAAGGTGGGGGTCCGCTCGGGCGACACGCCGGCGTCGGAGCGCCGGCGGCTCGCCACGACGCCGCCGGACATCCTGATCACCACTCCGGAGTCGCTGTTCTTGATGCTCACCTCGCGGGCGAGGGAGACCCTGAGGTCGGTTCGCACCGTCATCGTCGACGAGGTGCTCGCGGTCGCCGGCACCAAGCGCGGCGCCCACCTCGCCCTGTCCCTGGAGCGGCTCGACGCCCTGCTCGCCGAGCCCGCCCAGCGCGTCGGGCTGTCCGCGACCGTGCGCCCGGTGGAGGAGGTGGCCCGGTTCCTCGGCGGCAGCCGGCCGGTGGAGGTGGTGGCGCCGGCCTCGGAGAAGCAGTGGGACCTGCGCGTCGTCGTGCCCGTCGAGGACATGGGCGAGCTCGGCACGGTGAGCGCGGCCGACGACCCGCTCGCGGGTCCCGCGGCGGGAGCGGACCGCCGTACGTCGATCTGGCCGGCCGTCGAGGAGCAGGTGGTGGACCTCGTCGAGCGGCACCGCTCGACGATCGTGTTCGCCAACTCCCGGCGGCTTGCCGAGCGGCTCACCGCCCGGTTCAACGAGATCGCCGCGGAGCGGGCGGAGGAGGCGGCCGACCGCCTGCAGCCCGCTGTGGCCGCGGTCGTCCCCGGTCGCGGCCTGCCCGCGGAGATCATGGCGCAGAGCGGCGCGTCGGCGGCCCTCCCCGGGTCGGCACCGGTCATCGCGCGGGCGCACCACGGGTCGGTGTCGAAGGAGCAGCGGGCGCTGATCGAGGACGACCTGAAGCGCGGTGCGCTGCCCTGCGTCGTCGCCACGTCCAGCCTGGAGCTGGGCATCGACATGGGGGCGGTCGACCTCGTGGTGCAGATCGAGGCGCCGCCCAGTGTGGCGTCCGCCCTGCAGCGGGTGGGCCGGGCCGGGCACCGGGTCGGCGAGGTGTCACGCGGGGTGCTGCTGCCCAAGCACCGCGCCGACCTGGTGCACACCGCGGTGGCCGTCGAGCGCATGCAAGCCGGCGCTATCGAGGCGCTGCGTGTGCCGGCCAACCCGCTCGACGTGCTCGCCCAGCAGGTGGTGGCGGCCAGCGCCGTCGACGACTGGGACGTCGAGGCGCTGTTCACGCTCGTGCGCCGCAGCGCCCCCTTCGCATCGCTCCCGCGCAGCGCCTACGACGCCACGCTGGACCTGCTCAGCGGTCGCTATCCCAGCGACGACTTCGCCGAGCTGCGACCGCGGGTGGTGTGGGACCGGGTCACGGGCACGCTCTCGGCCCGGCCGGGGGCGCAGCGGCTCGCGGTCACGAGTGGCGGGACCATCCCCGACCGCGGCCTCTTCGGCGTCTTCCTCGTGGGCGAGCGGGCCAGCCGGGTCGGTGAGCTCGACGAGGAGATGGTCTACGAGTCCCGGGTCGGCGACGTCTTCGCGCTGGGCGCCACGAGCTGGCGCATCGAGGACATCACGCACGACCGGGTGCTGGTCTCCCCCGCTCCGGGACAGCCCGGCCGGCTGCCCTTCTGGAAGGGCGACCAGGCCGGCAGGCCGGCGGAGCTCGGCCGGGCCATCGGCGCGTTCACCCGTGAGGTGGGCGCGATGGAGCCCGCCGAGGCGGCCGACCGCTGCCGCGGCACCGGCCTCGACGACTGGGCGGCCGCCAACCTGGTGTCCTTCCTCGCCGAGCAGCGGGAGGCCACGACCGTGCTGCCCACCGACCGCAC
>JBIOYO010000310.1:0-2864 GCA_044870175.1 Nocardioidaceae bacterium
CCGGCGCCGGTGAGCCGGACGATGACGCCGCGACGGTCCGCCGGGTCGGGCAGCCGCTCGACCAGGCCGCGGGCGGCCAGCCGGTCCACGCGGTTGGTCATCGTGCCGCTGGTCACCAGGGTCTCCCTGACCAGCCGGCCCGGCGACAGCTCGTACGGCGCACCGGCCCGGCGCAGCGCGGCGAGCACGTCGAACTCCCACGACTCGATGTCGTGCTCGGCGAACGCCGCCCGGCGCAGCCCGTCGAGGTGGTGGCCGAGCCGGCTGACCCTGCTGAGCACCTGCATGGGCGCCACGTCCAGGTCCGGACGCTCGCGCTCCCAGGCGTCGACCAGCCGGTCCACCTCGTCGTGGGAAGGCTCGTCCAGCATGCGGTGACCCTACCAGTCAAGAATCTTGACATCGAGATATATGGAGGGCAGGGTGGCACGCATGAACCACTCGTGGGACCCGGACCGCTACCGCGCCTTCGCCGACGAGCGGGCCCGGCCCTTCGCAGACCTGGCCGCGCGGGTCGGCGCCACCTCACCGGGTCTGGTCGTCGACCTCGGCTGCGGGACCGGCGAGCTCACGGCCGTGCTCGCCGGGCGCTGGCCCCGCGCCGAGGTCGTCGGCGTGGACTCCTCTCCCGACATGGTCGCAGCCGCTCCCGACTCGCCGGTGCGCGTCGTAGAGGCCGACCTCCGCGAGTGGCGGGCCGACCGCCCGGTGGACGTGCTGGTCTCCAACGCCGCCCTGCAGTGGGTCCCAGGCCACCTCGGCCTGCTGCCCCGGTTCGTGCAGATGCTCGCCCCTGGTGGCTGGCTCGCCTTCCAGGTGCCCGGGAACCTCGCCGAGCCGAGCCACGCGCTGCGTCACGAGCTCGCGGCGGACCCTCGGTTCGCCCCGCACCTGCGGGGTGTGGCCAGCCCGGCCGCGTTCGGCCCGCGGACCTACCTCGAGGCCCTGCTCGACCTCGGCTGCACGGTCGACGCATGGGAGACCACGTACCTGCACGTGCTCCACGGCGAGGACCCGGTCTTCACCTGGGCGACCGGCACCGGGGCGCGCCCGACCCTGCAGGCGCTCCCGGAGCCGCTGCGCACCGAGTTCGCCGGCACGTTCCGTGCCCGGCTGCGCGCGGCGTACCCACCTGGTCCGCACGGCACGGTCCTGCCCTTCCGCCGGGTCTTCGTGGTGGCTCGCCGCGCCGGCTGATGACTCCCAGGAGGACGGCGGCGTACGCCGGGGGCGGTCAGCGAGCCGCGAGGCGGCCGTAGTCGTCCTCGTGGCGGACGATGTCGTCCTCTCCGGTGTAGCCGCCGCGCTGCACCTCGATGACCACGAGCTCGTCGGCTCCGTCGTTGGCCAGCCGGTGCTTCGCTCCCAGCTGGACGTCGATGGAGTGCCCCGCGGAGCAGACCGTGGTCGCCCCGTCGACCGTGCAGGTGGCCACGCCGGTCAGCACCACCCAGTGCTCCGAGCGGTGCTCGTGGGTCTGGTACGACAGCCGGCAGCCCGGTTGCACGTGGATGCGTTTGACCTTGTACCCATCGCCCACGTCCAAGACGTGCCACGACCCCCACGGGCGCTGTTCTGACTCCATTGGCCCCCCTCGGTCCCTGGCCCCCGCCACAGTCGTCAAACAGCCAGAATAGCCGCAGTCCGGTCCACAGTTCAGCGAAGCCACATACAGGCCAAAGGTTACGGGGATTGCGGCCGGATCCGCGGCGTCCGCTCCAGCCCCGACAGCCCGTTCCAGGCCAGGTTGACCAGATGCGCGGCGACCGCCTCCTTGCCCGGGCGGCGGGCGTCGAGCCACCACTGGCCGGTGTAGCCGACCATGCCGACCAGCATCTGGGCGTACATCGACGCGGCGTCGGCGTCGTACCCCCGTGCGTCCAGCTCCCGGACCAAGATGTGCTCCACGCGCGAGGCGACGTCGTTCATGATCGTGACGAACGAGCCGGACGACGAACCCACCGGACTGTCGCGCACCAGGATCCGGAACCCGTCTGAGGAGGAGTCCACGTAGTCCAGCAGCGCGCCGGCGGCCTGCTCGAGCAGCCGTCGGGGTCGCTGGCCGGTGAGCGCCGCCTCCAGGCTCGCCGTCAGGGAGCGGACCTCGCGGTCCACCACGACGGCGTACAGCCCCTGCTTGCCGCCGAAGTGCTCGTAGACGACCGGCTTGGACACCTTGGCCCGCGCGGCGATCTCCTCCACCGCCGTGCCGTCGTAGCCCTTCTCGGCGAACAGGCCGCGGGCCACCGCGATCAGCTGCTCGCGACGCTGGGCCGCCGTCATCCGCTGCCGGATCGACTTGCTCACCCGGCATCGTCCCGCGGAGGGGGCCGAGGTCAGGACGTCGTCGCCGCGACCCGCCGGGCCTCGACCCGCTCGCGCACCGGCCAGCGCACGTCGGAGACCCAGCCGGCCTGCTCCATCCAGCGGATCACCCGCGCCGAGGAGTCCAGCTGGCCGCGGAGCACCCCGTGCCGGGCGCAGGTCGGGTCGGCGTGGTGCAGGTTGTGCCACGACTCGCCCATGGAGGGGATGGCCAGCCACCACACGTTCCCCGACCGGTCGCGGGAGACGAACGGCTGCGCGCCGACGGTGTGGCAGATCGAGTTGATCGACCAGGTGACGTGGTGCAGCAGGCTGACCCGCACCAGCGACCCCCAGAAGAAGCCGGTCAGGGCGCCCTGCCAGGACCACGTGAGCAGTCCGCCCAGTACGGCGGGGGTGACCAGGGAGACCGCGACCCACAGCGGGAACTGCCGGGACACCTTGACGATGTCGGGGTCCTTCATCAGGTCGGGGGCGTACCTGCGCTGGGGGGTCTGCTCGGTGTCGAAGAGCCAGCCCATGTGCGCGAACAGGAACCC
>JBIOYO010000311.1:0-9240 GCA_044870175.1 Nocardioidaceae bacterium
AGGAGGGGATGGGCGTCATCGTGTTCACCGCGCTGGCGCAGGGGCTGCTCACCGACCGGTACCTCGACGGCGTCCCCCCGGACTCCCGCGCGGCGAGGGCCGCGTCCACGGTGCCTCGCGAGCATCTCGACTCCTCCGTGCTCTCCCACGTGCGCCGCCTCGACGACATCGCCCGCGGGCGCGGCCAGAAGCTCGCGCAGATGGCACTGCAGTGGGTGCTGCGCGACGACCGGGTGACCTCCGCCGTGGTCGGCGCCTCGTCCGTTGAGCAGCTGGACGTCAACCTCGACGCGCTGGCCGGCCCTCCGTTCACCGACTCCGAGCTGGAGGCCATCGACCAGGACGCGGTGGACTCGGGGATCGACCTCTGGGCCGGGGTGACCGAGGACTGAGCCCCGAGGACCGAGCCTCCGCGCGAATCACATGGGGCCCCTCGGCAGTCCCGGCGGGAGGGGGCATGATGATGCCATGACCTACGTCTACGACTTCTCCGAGGGCAACAAGGACTCCAAGGACCTGCTGGGAGGCAAGGGCGCCAACCTGGCCGAGATGACGAACCTGGGCCTGCCGGTCCCTCCGGGTTTCATCATCTCCACCGAGGCGTGCCGGGCGTTCCTCCGCGAGGGGCACGACCCGGAGGGCCTCGCCGAGGAGGTCACCGTGCATCTCGCCACGTTGGAGAAGGCGATGGGCAAGCGACTCGGCGACCCGGACGACCCGCTGCTGGTGTCGGTGCGCTCGGGCGCCAAGTTCTCCATGCCGGGAATGATGGAGACGGTCCTCAACATCGGCCTCAACGACCGGTCCGTGCGCGGGCTGGCCGCCAAGGGCAGTGACGAGCGGTTCGCCTGGGACTCCTACCGGCGGCTGCTGTCGATGTTCGGCAAGACCGTCCTCGGCATGGACGGTGAGCTGTTCGAGGGCGCACTGGACCGGTTGAAGAAGGAGCTCGGAGCCTCGAACGACACCGAGCTCACCACCAGCCACCTGCAGGGGCTGGTCTCGACCTTCGAGGGGCTGTACAAGGAGCACGCCGGCCGCGAGTTCCCTCAGGACCCGCGCGAGCAGCTCGACCTTGCCGTGCGCGCGGTCTTCTCGTCCTGGAACACCGAGCGGGCGATCTTGTACCGCCGGCAGGAGCGCATCCCCGGCGACCTCGGCACAGCGGTGAACGTGCAGGCGATGGTGTTCGGCAACCTCGGGCCGGGCAGCGGGACCGGGGTCGCGTTCACACGTGACCCGGCCAGCGGCGAGCAGGGTGAGTACGGCGACTACCTCGAGAACGCACAGGGGGAGGATGTCGTCGCCGGCATCCGCAACACCGTGCCGCTGTCACATCTGGAGCGGATTGACAAGAAGTCCCATGACGAGCTGATCCGGATCATGCGGGTCCTCGAGGAGCACTACCGCGACCTCTGCGACATCGAGTTCACCGTGGAGAGCGGCAAGCTGTGGATGCTGCAGACCCGCATCGGCAAGCGCACCGCGGCGGCAGCGTTCCGCATCGCCGTCCAGCTGGTCGACCAAGGCCTGATCACCCCCGAGGAGGCGCTGCAGCGGGTGACCGGCGACCAGCTCGCCATGCTGATGTTCCCCCAGTTCGACTCCTCGGCCGAGCGGAAGCTGCTCACCAAGGGCATGAACGCCTCACCGGGTGCCGCGGTCGGCAAGGCGGTCTTCTCCTCCGACGAGGCCGTCCACCACGCCGAGGCCGGCGAGGACGTCATCTTGGTCCGGCGCGAGACGAACCCCGACGACCTGCACGGCATGGTCGCGGCGCGCGGCATCCTCACCAGCCGAGGCGGCAAGACATCGCACGCCGCCGTGGTAGCTCGGGGCATGGGCCGCACGTGCGTCTGCGGAGCCGAGGGCCTCGACGTCGACGTCCGGCACCACCGGTTCACCGCGTCCGACGGCACCGTGGTGAACGAGGGCGACGTCATCTCCATCGACGGCACCACCGGGGAGGTCTTCCTCGGCGCGGTGCCCGTGCGGGACTCGCTGGTCGTGCGCCACTTCGAGGGCGACACCTCCGAGGACGACGACCTGGTGGAGGCCGTGGCCCGGCTGATGGACCACGCCGACCAGACCCGGCGCCTCGGCGTCCGCGCCAACGCCGACACGCCGGACGACGCTGCTCGTGCCCGCCGGTTCGGTGCCCAGGGCATCGGCCTGTGCCGGACAGAGCACATGTTCCTCGGCGACCGCCGGGAGCTGGTCGAGCACCTGATCCTGGCCGAGAACGACCAGGAGCGGGAGGATGCGCTGGCCGCCCTGCTGCCGCTCCAGCGCGAGGACTTCGTGAAGATCCTGGAGTCGATGGACGGCCTGCCCGTCACGATCCGCCTGATCGACCCGCCTCTGCACGAGTTCCTGCCCGGCTACACCGAGCTGTCCATGCAGGTGGCCGTGGCGGAGGCGATGCACAAGTCCAAGAAGCGCGACGTCAAGCTGCTCGCGGCGGTCAAGCGGATGCACGAGGAGAACCCGATGCTGGGCCTCCGCGGAGTCCGGCTCGGCGTCGTGATCCCCGGCCTGTTCACCATGCAGGCCCGGGCGATCCTGGAGGCCACCGCCGACCGGGTGAAGGCCGGCGGCGACCCGAAGCCGGAGATCATGATCCCGCTTGTGGCGGCCGTGCAGGAGCTCGAGCTGGTCAAGTCCGAGATCATCAACGTCGCCAGGGAGGTCGAGGAGGAGACGCGCACGAAGCTCGCCTTCAAGGTCGGCACGATGATCGAGCTGCCGCGCGCCGCGGTGACCGCCGACGAGATCGCGAGGTCCGCGGAGTTCTTCTCCTTCGGCACCAACGACCTCACCCAGATGACCTGGGGCTTCTCCCGTGACGACGTGGAGGCGGCGTTCTTCTCCACCTACCTGGACAAGGGCATCTTCCCGGTGTCACCGTTCGAGACCCTGGACACCGACGGCGTGGGTGCCCTGGTCGCCACGGCCGTCGAGAAGGGCCGGTCCGCACGGCCGGACATCCACCTCGGCGTGTGCGGTGAGCACGGCGGTGACCCGGCCTCGGTGCACTTCTTCCACGACGTCGGGCTGGACTACGTGTCCTGCTCGCCGTTCCGGGTCCCGGTGGCCCGGCTCGAGGCCGGGCGAGCGGCGGCGGCGTCGGAGGAGATCTCCGCGTCGGCCTGAGCCTGCCGTACGAACGGGGCCGGGTGACCCGCCATCGGCGGGTACCCGGCCCTCGGTCCGTCGTTCAGGCGCTGACGCCGGACAGGACGGCCAGGACGTCGTCGGCCGACCGGGCCTCCTCCAGCTCGGCCACTCGGTTCTTGTCCGCGAAGACCGTCGCCAGCTGGCTCAGAACGGCGAGGTGGTCGCCGCCCGCGCCGGCGATCCCGACCACGAACTCGGCCCGCTTGCCGTTCCAGTCGATCCCTTCGGGGTAGCGGACGAACGACAGAGCGGTCCGCCGGATCGAGTCCTTCGCCTCGTTGGTGCCGTGTGGGATCGCCAGCCCGTTGCCCATGAACGTGGACACCGACGCCTCCCGCTCGTGCATCGACGCGATGTACGACGGGTCGACCGCGCCCGCCGCGACGAGCAGCTCGCCGGCCTCCGTGATCGCGTCGTCACGGCTGCGTGCCGAGCCCTCCATCCGGATCGACTTCCTGGCCAGCACGTCGGTCGCCCCGTCGCTGCCCCCGGACGCGGTGGCACCGGCCGACCCGGGTGCGGCCGGCGTGGTGGCCGTTGCCGGGCTCGGGCTGTTGGCGCGGTGGACGATCTCGACGACCTCGTCGTACCTCGGGCTGTTCATGAAGTCGTCGACCGAGACATGGATCGCCGAGCCGCTGCGCTCCCGGGCCCGGTCGGTGAGGTCGCGGTGGGTCACCACCAGGTCGAAGTCGTCGGTGAGGTTCGCGATCGCCTTGTTCACCACCGTGACGTCTCGGTGACCGGCCTGCTGGATCTTCTTCCGCAGCACCGAGGCGCCCATCGCCGAGGAGCCCATGCCCGCGTCGCAGGCGAACACGATCGAGTGGATCTCACCGGTGTGAGCCGCCCCGGCGAGCGCCGACGAGGCGATGGACTTCTTGCCCTTCATGGCCTCCATCTCCGCGGTGGCCGCGTCGATGTCGCCCAGGTCCTCGCTGCGGTCGGTCTTCAGCAGCACCGACGCGACCACGAAGGACACCAGCGCCGCACCGAACACGCCAAGCGTGACGCCCGGGAAGTCGCCTCCAGGCGTCTGCGCGTAGACCGCGAAGATCGACCCCGGCGCCGCCGGAGCGCGGAGCCCGATGTCGGTCAGCACGAAGAGGAAGATGCCGGTCATGCCGCCGGCGATCGTCGCCAGGATCATCTTGGGCTTCATCAGCACGAACGGGAAGTAGACCTCGTGGATGCCGCCGAAGAACTGGATGATCGCCGCGCCCGGGGCCGAGGCCTTGGCCAGTCCGTGACCGAAGAGGGAGTAGGCGAGCAGCAGGCCGAGACCAGGGCCGGGGTTGGCCTCGAGCAGGAACAGCACGGACTTGCCCTGCTCGGTGGCCTCCTGCACGCCGAGCGGCGTCAGCACGCCGTGGTTGATGGCGTTGTTGAGGAACATCACCTTCGCCGGCTCGATGAACAGCGAGGTCAGCGGGAGGAGGCCCTGGTCGACCAAGGTGTTCACCGCGTCGCCGAGCCACTCGATGATCTGCCGCAGGACCGGGGCGAGCAGGAACATGCTCAGGATCGCCATCAGCCCGGCGAGGATGCCCGCGGAGAAGTTGTCGATGAGCATCTCGAAGCCGGGCTTGACGCGGTGGGCCCAGAGGGCGTCGAGCCGCTTCATCAGCTCCGCGGTTAGCGGGCCCATGATCATGGCGCCGAGGAACATCGGAGAGCCCGCGGCGTCCCCGATGAAGATCGGGTCGCTGGTGGCCAGGATGACGCCCATGACCGACATCGCGCCCACGACGCCACCGCGGGTCTCGTACACGATCCTGCCGCCTGCGTAGGCGATCAGGATCGGGAGCAGGTAGGTGATGGTCGGGCCGACCATCGTGGCGATCTTCTCGTTCGGCGTCCATCCGTCCGGGATGAAGAACGCGGTGACCAGGCCCCAGGCGATGATCGCGGCGATGTTGGGCATGATCATGTTGGACAGGAAGGTGCCGAACTTCTGCACCCGCACGCGGATCCCGCTCCCGGTGCCGGCAGTCGCTGCTGTGGCCATTGCGTCCTCTCCCCAGGCTGAGGGTGTGTGACTTCGGTTACCCCCGCAGCCGTAAAGTATGCACACTCCCGGGCACGATGCCAAGCGTTCGGACCCGTGTTTCGGGCCCGAGTGTGTGGCTTTGTGGATCGGGGAACGCTAGCGTTCGGACTGCGAGCGACAGCGGCCCAGACTGTCCCTACCACCTGGAGGCCCGAATGAAAGCGCTGCGTTTCTACGCTCCCGAGGACGTGCGGCTCGAGGAGGTGCCCGAGCCGAAGTGCGGGCCCGACGAGATCAAGCTCCGGGTCCGCAACTGCTCGACCTGCGGCACCGACGTCAAGATCCTCCACAACGGCCACCAGAACCTCACCCCGCCGCGAACCATCGGCCACGAGATCGCGGGGGAGGTCGTCGAGGTCGGGGCGGAGGTGAACCCGGCGTACGGCTCGAGCTGGCAGGTGGGCGACCGGGCCCAGGTGATCGCGGCGGTCCCGTGCGGGGACTGCTATGAGTGCAAGAAGGGCTGGATGGCGGTCTGCCAGAACCAGACGTCGGTCGGCTACCAGTACGACGGCGGGTTCGCCGAGTACATGATCGTCCCGCGGCAGGTGCTCAAGGTGGACGGCCTGAACCCGATCCCCGACAACGTCGGGTACGACGAGGCCTCGGCCGCCGAGCCGTTCGCGTGTGCCATCAACGCCCAGGAGCTGCTCGACATCGAGGAGGGCGACACGGTCGTGGTGTTCGGGGCCGGACCGATCGGCTGCATGCACGTGCGCATCGCGCGCGGCGCCTACAGGTGCGGCCCGGTCTACCTGGTCGACGTGAACGCCGACCGCCTGGAGATGTCGGCCAAGGCGGTGCAGCCCGAGGAGCTCATCAACGGCGCCGAGGTCGACGTCGTGGAGCGGGTGCGCGAGCTGACCGGGGGGCGGGGCGCCGACGTGGTGATCACCGCGACCGCCGCGAACGCCACCCAGGAGCAGGCGATCGCGATGGCCGCGCGCAACGGCCGGATCTCCTTCTTCGGGGGGCTGCCCAAGACCAACCCGACGATCACCTGCGACTCCAACATCGTGCACTATCGCCAGCTGCACATCCATGGGGCCAACGGCTCGGCGCCCGAGCACAACAAGCGGGCGCTCGAGTACATCTCCACCGGCCAGGTGCCGGTGAAGGACCTGATCACCCGGCACATCCCGCTCACCGACGTGATGGACGCGTTCACGATCGTGGCGAACGGCGAGGCGATCAAGGTCACCGTCGAGCCCTGATCCGCCGAACGGCTCAACCAGCGCTGCTGAGGATGCCGCGGACCGCGGGGACGGGCGGGACGAAGAAGTAGCCCCCGCCCGTCGGCACGACCACGTCGTGGTCGAGAGTCACGGTCGTGGTGCCGCCGCCCGGTCGGGGCAGCTCCACGACGCGACTGCGGTCACCGGCCGCGTCGCGCTGCCCGACCAGCGGGTCCGGCCCTGCGGCCTGGGGCTGCGCCGGCGAGTTGGCCCAGCGCCGGGTCACGAGCTCGAACTGGTCCTCGACCGACGCCATGCAGGCCAGGAACATCAGGCCCCGGTCGGCGTCGGCAGTCTCCTCGGCGTACGGCTCGCCGTACGGGATGCCCCGGCGGACCATGAGCCGCAGGAAGGTGTCGCCGGGGGCGCCGAGGTCCGTGGCGGCGTCGCGCGGGTTCATGGTGCGCACGTGCGCCACGAGCGGGCACGCCCGGCCGCGCAGGTCGCTGCGGGCCTGGGGGTAGGGGTCCGCGCCGGCACGCCGGCCGGGCCGGAGCCTGGGTGGCCGGGTGTCGTCGGCGTACAGGAAGTGGTTGTCGGCCAGCTCGTCGGCGCCGAGCCCCGGGTCGTCGGCGTCCGGCGTGCGGGACAGCGGCGCGCCGCTCGGCCAGCGCCCGACCAGCATCGCGGCGAACCGCTCGGGCGGCACCCCGAGCCGCGCCGCGCCCGCCTCGACCTGGCGGTGGAAGCCCGCGACGTCCTGCCGCAGCCGGCGGCACACCAGGTACGACCCGAGGCGCGCCCAGCCAGGCACGGGGGCGACGGTCTCGTCCGGCCGGAGGGGGTCCTCGGGGTGCTGCCGCGGCAGGCCGAGCAGCACCTGCCCCGGCCACAGCAGCGGCTGCCCGGGCCTGCCGAACAGCGGAGCGTGCGGGTCGTCGTCCGCGAGGTACCGCGGGGTGACCGGCTCCCCGCCGGTGAGGACTCCGCGGACACCGGGCTGCGAGACGCCGTCCCGGAAGCCGAAGTGCTCGTGGCCGGCCATCGCGCCGGGCAGGTCGTCACCTCGCTGGCGCAGCAGCGGGGTGACGCCGTGCCGCGCCGTCTCCCTCACGATCTCCTCCACGGCGTCGGTCAGGCCGTCAGGGTCGTCGGAGGCGGCGACGACCAGCGCGTCCGCCTCGGTGCCGGGGCCGCCGACCAGCCAGCGGCTCGGGTGACCGTCCCGCGCGGGGTCGGTCGGGTCGCCGAGGTACGCCGAGCGCGCGGCGAGTCCCTGCCCGAAGCTCTGGTCGCCGAGCCGCGCCGCCTCGCCGGCGCCCAGCAGGACGACCAGTCCGGGATGGGACAGGCCGAGAGCGAGCCACGTGGCGCTCATCGGCGGGCGCCGCACACCGAGGCGTCGGCGCTGCTCCCGGAAGGCGCGGCGGAACGCAAGCACCTCGCCCATCGTGGTGAGCCGGGGCGCCAGCCCGCCGAGCAGCCTCCGCGCACCGTCCCGGTCGCCGAACCGCAGGAACACCAGCTCCTGGTGCGGCTTGTTGAAGCCGGGCACCACGCCGCCCTGCACAGCGGCCAAGGTGGCGTCGTCGAACAGCGGCTCCTCGGTCACCGCGGACCCTTCCGGTCAGCAGTCGGGTCCCGTAGCGGACCGGAGACGGTGCGGGCGGCCACCGTGACGTGCTCGGCGAGCTGGCCCCCGGTCGTCACCGGCCGCCCGCCGACGCGGACGTCCCCCACGCGGAACCCTTCCGCGGCGGGCACCTCGTAAACCAGCCGCAGCGCCGCCCCCGGCAGTCCGCGGACCACGCGCCAGTAGTCGCCCACCGGCGTCCCGTCCGGCTTGGCCCAGCCCGAGTCGTCCCAGTGCAGGATCGTGATGCCCGGCGGGTTGGCGGTCGCGACGCGCGCCCGCTGCCGGCTGGCCGCCCAGATGTCGAGGTTCAGCCGGGCGTCCGCGGCCGTGCGGCGTGAGTACGGCAGCGCGTCGTACCCGTCGCGGACCCGCCCCTCGGCGCGTTCCTGCGAGACGCCGAGCAGGTCGAACATCGAGTTGATCTTGGACACGTAGTGCACCGCGCCGTGCGTGGTGTTCCACCGGTTGCGCGGCTCGTAGCGGGTGCCGTCCCAGGGAAAGAGGTCCTTGCGGCTGACCTCGGGCGAGACCAGCTCCTGGTACAGCTCGAGGACCCGCTCGGGAGCGAGCCGGGCCAGCAGCGCCCAGTACTCCGGGGTCTCGGTCACGAACGTGACCCGCGAGACCACCCCGCCGACCCGCTCGGTGTGCCACTCCAGGTACTCCACCTGCGCGTCGCGGTCCTCCCCTGCGGCGAACGCGGCAGCACGGTCGTCGCGGTGCCCGACCAGCAGCGGGCGCGGGAACCCGGTCCAGGTGTGCGTGCGCGCGACCGGGTCGCGGACCGGCAGCTCGCTCGGGTCGACGTACGCCCCCGGCCCGCTCACGGCGCTCCTGGTCCCCGCCAGCCTGCCGAGCAGCTCCTGCCACGCCGCCGCGAGCCGTGAGTCGCCCGGCAGGTCGTCGATCCCCTCCGGCGTGGCGAACCTGGTCAGCGCCATGCCCGCGAAGCCTACCGATGCCTTCCGAGCCACCCCCGCAGCGCCGACCCGTCGTATCGCGCGCCGGGTGAGCGGGCCGCTGCCCACGAGGATCAGCCGCCTCCCTCGACGCGTCTGCCGTGGGAACCTGCAAAACGTCTCGATCACATGGGAATCAGCCCCGCCCCGCCCGCGCGCTTGCCGCCGACTCCGGGGGGAGGGGAAAAGCACCGGAGGGACCGTACGCCGGTGAGTAACCTCATCTGGCATGGGGCACGTCGA
>JBIOYO010000312.1:0-2598 GCA_044870175.1 Nocardioidaceae bacterium
CAGTTCCACCCCGAGCTGACCAGCGAGATGCTCGCCGGCTGGCTCGGCAACGGCGGCGACGTCAAGGCCAGCGCCGTGGGGCTGGACCCCGACCGGCTCCTCGCCGAGGCGGTCGAGTGGGACGCCGAGGGCCGCACCCGCGCCCACCGCCTCGTCGAAGCCTTCCTCACCCACGTCGCGGGAGCCGTGGTCCGGTAGTGGGCCGGCCGGCATGACCCGTGTGGCCGATGGCCGCATCGTCGTACGGCGTGTCGCTGTCGACATCGGCCACTCTCGCCGCCTCGCGCAGGGATCGGCCACAAGCCCGCAGACCCGCCGCGACGACCGGCAGAGGCCAGCCGGAGTCAGCCGGAGCGGGAGCCGTCGACCAGGCCGATGACCAGGGCGAGGCCGTGCGACGGCCCGCTGGTGCGGGGCAGGAGCAGGGTGCGGACGCCGAGCTGGGCCGCGCCGGCGTCGTCCTTCCAGCTGTCGCCGACCATGAGCGCGTGCTCCGGGCGGACGCCGAGGGCCGCGAGCGCCTCGGTGAAGATCGCGGCGTCGGGCTTCACGACGCCGGCCTCGAAGGACAAGACGACGGCGTCGAGCAGACCCGTGAGGCCGCCCTTCTCCAGCACCGGCCGGACGTCGAGGGCCACGTTGGACACCAGCGCGGTGCGGACGCCGCGGTCGTGAAGGGCGCGCAACGTAGGGACGGCGTCCTCGTAGGGCATCCACGGCTCGAGCACCGTCTCGTAGAGCGCGTGCGCCAGATCGTCGTCCACTCCGCCGAGTCCGGCGATCAGCCGGTCCCAGACCTCGCGGTGGCTGGCCGGGTCGAGGTCGCGACGGCTGTCCGGATCGACCTCCCGCGCCGACTCCCAGACCACGTCCATGGCCCGCGCAAGCCGGCTGGCCTGCTCCTCCCCCAGCGCGTCGACGTGCGAACCGGCCCGCCCGGCCTGCTCCCACGCCAGCTGGACCCAGGCGGCGGAGTCGCCCTGGTCGACCAGCGTGCTGTGGAAGTCGAACAGCACCGCCTCGATCGGCACGGGTGAGCGCCTGCGACCCGCCGTCGACACAGTGCTCCTCCTCTGCCCCTCCTCCGAGGGGCGCCACGACCCAGGCTGACAGACCTCGCCCAGCCAAGGACCACCGGGGCCAAGGACCGCGCAGTCACGCCGAGAGGGTCGTCCGCGCGAGTCCCCGGACGGATGGGGACTAGCCTCGAGTCGACGACGCACCACGACGAGAGGAGCCTGCGATGTCAGCGGACCGGCACGAGGTCTACGTCATCACCGGCGGCACCCGAGGCATCGGCGCGGGAGTGGCGCGGGGCCTGGCCGGCGTGCCAGGTCGCTCACTCCTGCTCTGCTACCGGGAGGACGAGGCCCGTGCCGACGAGCTGGTCGCGGAGATCGACCGGCCGGAGAGCCCCGTGCGGGCGCTGCGATGCGACGTCTCCGACGCCGCCCAGGTCAAGGACCTGTTCGCCGCCGCCGACGAGCTCGGCACGCTGGTCGGACTGGTCAACTGCGCCGCCACGCTGGAGCAGCAGTGCGACTTCGACCAGATCGAGCCGGAGCGCTGGTCCCGGATCCTGGCTGTCAACGTCGTCGGCCTGGCCACCTGCTGTCGGGAGGCGGTGGTCCGGATGAAGCGCAGCGGCGCGCCGAACCGGTCCATCGTGAACATGTCGTCGAGGGCCGCCGTGCTGGGGTCGTCGCACGAGTACGTCGACTACGCCGCCAGCAAGGGGGCCGTCGACACGCTGACTCGCGGCTTGGCGCTGGAGGTGGCGTCCTGGGGGATCCGCGTCAACAGCGTCCGGCCGGGCATCATCGACACCGAGGTGCACGCCCTCGGCGGCGACCCCGAGCGGGCACACCGGCTCGGTCCGCTGCAGCCCATCGGCCGTGCCGGCACCGTCGACGACGTCGCCAAGGCGGTGCTGTGGCTGCTGTCGGAGGACGCGGCGTTCGTCACCGGCACGGCGCTGGACGTCACCGGCGGACGCTGAGGCGAGACCAGTCGGCGCGCCGGCGGCGGCGGTGGGCCTGCTTCATCGATCCAGGCATCGTTCGTGTTGGCGAGGTGTCGCTTGGACCTCGCCATCGCCACCGCCGTGCTGCACCACAGCGAACGGTGACCCCTACGCGGCTCGGACCCGGTCGAGCACCGCCGCCAGCGGCTCGGGCACTCGGCCGGGCTCCAGCGCCTCGACCAGAAGCGCGGCGTAGCGCGCCTTGCGCCCGGACCGGACCCCGAGGAAGCGCCGGAGCACCGCCTCCCTCGTCCAGTCGCGCTGGGCGGGCATGCCCGACAGGAGCCGCAACGAACGGGCCTCGCCTGCCGCCTCGATGACGGCTTCCACGGCCTCGACGCCGAGTGCTCGGACCAGCTCGTCCTCCAGGTCCGCAGAGCACCTGTAGAAGCCCAGGCCGGCCAGGCCGTCAGGCTCCAGGGCGGCACCGAGGCCCCCCGCCGCCAGCCCGCGCCGGAGCTTGTCCTCGTCGGCGGCGTCGTAGAGCCCCGCAAGCGCGACGCCGAGCCCGTGCGGCCCGTACCGCAACGCGAAGGTCCGCGTGTTGGTGATGCCCCCCATCGCGACGACCTCGA
>JBIOYO010000313.1:0-8335 GCA_044870175.1 Nocardioidaceae bacterium
AGCGTCGACAGCGGGTAGTAGACCATCGGCTTGTCGTACACCGGCACGAGCTGCTTGCTGACGCCCAGCGTGATCGGGTGCAGCCGGCTGCCGGTGCCCCCGGCCAGGATGATTCCGCGCATGCGCACAGTGTGCAGGTTCACGCCGGTTTCGGGTCCAGGAGGGTGACGCCATGACAACATGTCCGGTATGAGGTATCTCGTCACCGGGGGCGCCGGGTTCATCGGCTCGCACTACGTCCGCACGCTTCTCGACGGCGCCTGGGGGCTGGACGTCCCCGACCGGCTGACCGTCCTCGACAAGCTCACCTACGCCGGCAACCCGGCCAACCTCGACGCGGTGCGCAGCGACCCGCGGCTGCGCTTCGTCGAGGGCGACATCGTGGACCGCGCGCTCGTCGACACGCTGATGGCCGAGGCCGACGTGGTCGTTCACTTTGCGGCGGAGTCTCACGTGGACCGGTCGATCATGGGCGCGGCGGACTTCGTGATGACCAACGTGGTCGGTACCCAGACACTGCTCGACTCCGCGCTGCGGCACCAGGTCGGCCGCTTCGTCCACGTGTCGACCGACGAGGTGTACGGCTCGATCGAGCACGGCTCGTGGACGGAGGAGGAGCCGCTCCTGCCGAACTCGCCGTACTCGGCGTCGAAGGCGTCCAGCGACCTGATCGCGCGGTCCTACCATCGCACCCACGGCCTGTCGGTGATGGTCACGCGCTGCTCGAACAACTACGGGCCTCACCAGTTCCCCGAGAAGGTCATCCCGCTGTTCGTCACCAACCTGGTCGACGGCCTCACCGTGCCGCTGTACGGCGACGGCGGCAACGTCCGCGACTGGCTGCACGTCGACGACCACTGCCGCGGCATCCACCTGGTCGCCTGCGGCGGCAGGCCGGGTGAGATCTACAACATCGGCGGTGGGACCGAGCTGACCAACAAGGAGCTCACCGGGCTGCTGCTGGAGGCCACCGGCACGGGGTGGGACCGGGTAACGCCGGTGCCCGACCGGCTGGGGCACGACCTGCGCTACTCCGTGGACATCGGCAAGATCACTGCCGAGCTGGGGTACCGTCCTCTGGTGCCGTTCGAGAAGGGTTTGGCCGACACGGTTGCGTGGTATCGGGACAACCGGGGCTGGTGGGAGCCGCTGAAGCAGCGCGCGGCCCTCACGCGTTCGCATTAGTCGATCGAGTCGGTAGGCTTACGGCCGCTCCTTCAGCAGAGAGGTCCGCCCCCCACGATGACGATGACGCATGTCGACTACCGGCTCAGCCAGCTCGACGAGCTCGAGGCCGAGTCGATCCACATCTTCCGCGAGGTCGCGGCCGAGTTCGAGAAGCCGGTGCTGATGTTCTCCGGCGGCAAGGACTCCATCTGCATGATGCGGCTGGCGGAGAAGGCGTTCTACCCGGCCAAGATCCCGTTCCCGGTGCTCCAGGTGGACACCGGATTCGACTTCCCCGAGGTGCTGGCCACCCGTGACAACTGGGTACGGCGCCTCGGCGTACGCCTGATCGTGGCCAGCGTCGAGCAGGCCATCGCCGACGGCGTCGTGGTCGACGACGGCAAGACCTCGCGCAACCGGCTCCAGATCGGCACGCTGCTCAACGCCTTGGAGGAGGAGGGCTTCACCGCGGCCTTCGGTGGCGGCCGGCGCGACGAGGAGAAGGCCCGGGCCAAGGAGCGGGTCTACTCCCACCGCGACGAGTTCGGCCAGTGGGACCCGAAGAACCAGCGCCCCGAGCTGTGGAGCCTCTACAACGGCCGGATCCACGAGGGCGAGCACATGCGGGTGTTCCCGCTGTCGAACTGGACCGAGCTCGACGTGTGGCACTACATCGGCAGCGAGGGCATCGAGATCCCGTCGATCTACTTCGCGCACAACCGCAGGGTCTTCAGCCGCGACGGCATGCTCCTGAGCGAGAGCGAGCACAACCCGCTGCGGCCCGGGGAGAGCGTCGAGGAGCGCACCGTCCGTTTCCGCACCGTCGGCGACCTGACCCTGACCGGGTGCGTGCAGAGCCAGGCTGCGACGATCGGCGAGATCGTCGACGAGATCGCGGTCGCGCGGGTCACCGAGCGTGGCGCCACCCGCGGCGACGACCGGTTCTCCGAGGCAGCCATGGAGGACCGCAAGCGGGAGGGCTACTTCTGAGATGGATCTGCTCCGATTCGCCACGGCGGGCTCGGTCGACGACGGCAAGTCCACGTTGATCGGCCGGCTGCTGCTGGACTCCAAGGCGATCTTCGAGGACCAGCTGGAGGCCGTGGAGGCGACCAGCCAGTCCCGTGGCTACGACTACACCGACCTGGCGCTGCTCACCGACGGCCTGCGGTCGGAGCGGGAGCAGGGCATCACCATCGATGTGGCGTACCGGTACTTCGCGACCCCGGCGCGGAAGTTCATCATCGCCGACACCCCCGGCCACGTGCAGTACACCCGCAACATGGTCACCGGCGCGTCGACGGCCGACCTCGGGCTGGTGCTGGTCGACGCGCGCCAGGGGCTCACCGAGCAGTCCCGGCGGCACGCGGTGATCCTGTCGCTGCTGCGGGTGCCGCACCTGGTGCTGGCGGTGAACAAGATGGACTTGGTCGACTACGACCGCAAGATCTTCGACGCCATCCACGACGAGTTCACCGCGTTCGCGACCAAGCTGAACATCCCCGACCTCGAGGTCATCCCGATCTCGGCCCTGCAGGGTGACAACGTCGTGCACCGCAGCGAGAACATGCCCTGGTACGACGGGTCCTCGCTCATGCACCATCTCGAGCACGTCCACGTCGCGTCCGACCGCGACCTGGTCGACGCCCGCTTCCCCGTGCAGTACGTCGTCCGGCCGAAGTCTGAGGAGTTCCACGACTACCGCGGCTACGCCGGCCAGGTCGCCGGTGGTGTGCTCAAGCCCGGCGACGACGTCCTGGTCCTCCCGTCCGGCATGACCAGCCGCATCCAGGGCATCGACCTCTTCGACGCCGAGGTCGACGAGGCGTTCCCGCCCATGTCGGTGACGGTACGTCTGGAGGACGACGTCGACGTGTCGCGTGGCGACATGATCTGCCGCCCGCAGAACGCTCCCAAGCCGAGCCAGGACATCGACGCCATGGTCTGCTGGATGACCACCACGCCGCTGCGCCCTCGGCAGAAGCTCGCGATCAAGCACACGACCCGGATGGGCCGCGCCCTGGTGAAGGACGTGCAGTACCGCCTGGACGTGAACACCTTGCACCGCGACCTGGAGACCAAGGAGCTGGGCCTGAACGAGATCGGCCGGATCCAGCTGCGCACGACGGTGCCCCTGCTCTGCGACCCCTACGAGAAGAACCGCACGACCGGCTCGTTCGTCCTCATCGACGAGGCGACCGGCGTGACCGTCGGCGGCGGGATGATCAACTCCGCAAGCTGAGCCCCGGCCCGCTGCGCTGTCACGACGCCGCGGCGTCGCAGCGGCCGTAGTCGTCGTCGTACCGCACGATGTCGTCCTCACCGGTGTAGGCGCCGCGCTGGACCTCGATGACGACCAGCTCGTCGGCACCCTCGTTGGCCAGCCGGTGCAGCGCCCCACGGCCGACGTCGAGGGAGTGGCCGGCGTGGCAGCGGCTCGTGACCCCGTCCACGGTGCAGGTCGCGACGCCGGTGAGCACGACCCAGTGCTCGGAGCGGTGAACGTGGGTCTGGCTGGACAGCCGGCAGCCGGGGTGGACGTGGATGCGCTTGACCTTGTAGCCGACACCGATGTCCAGCACGTGCCACGAACCCCAGGGTCGCTGCTCAGACTCCAGTACCACGGGGCTCCTTGCGTGCCGGGGGCGCGCCGGGCGCCGGACTTCGCTCAGGGTAGCGGCCCGTGGCACCCGCCGCCGCCCTTCCGAGGAGGACGCCGCTGACCAGCCCGGCCGTGTTGAGCAGCGAGGACACCGACAGTCGGGGTCGACTCATCACCGTGGTGCCATCGCGAGTGTCCCCATGTGCGCTGCTCAGCGCAGCGTCGGCCGGACATGCAGCCCGACCTCCGGGTCCACCAGGACCTGCTGCGCCGCCGCCATGCCGGCCACCTCGAGGGTCGCGTCGACGGGCACGCTGCGCTTGAGCAGGCCGAGCGCGATCGGCCCGAGCTCGAAGTGCCTCGCTGAGCTGCCGGCGAACCCGACCACCCGGTCACCGAGGCGGATCTCCGCACCCACCTCGGGCAGCCGGTTCTCCGACCCGTCCAAGTGCAGCAGCGTCAGCCGTCGCGGTGGCCGGCCGAGCGTGTGCACGCGGGCCACCGTCTCCTGGCCGCGGTAGCAGCCCTTGTCCAGATGCACCGCCGTGCCGACCCAGCCGACCTCGTTGGGGATCGTGCGCGGGTCGGTGTCGACGCCGAGCCTCGGCTCGCCGCGGGCGATGCGCAGCGCGTCGTACGCCCACAGCCCGGCGGGTGGTCCCGCGGCTGCGGCGAACACCTCGAGCGCGTCGCGGGGGACGGTGACGAAGCCCGACGCCGGCCGCCACGAGACCGCGAGGTCGTCGCTGACGTCGGTGACCTCGACGCGCATCATGAACCTCATCCGGTCCAGCCACGTGACCAGGTCCGCACCGCGGCCCGGCTCGGTGTGGGCAGTGAAGGCCGAGCCGTCGTCTGTGCCGGTGAACGCGTGCTCCACGTGCCCCTGCGGGTCCAGCACCAGCGCATCGGTCTGCACCCCGGCCGGCAGCCCCTCGAAGTACTGCGTCGTCAATGAGTGCAGCCACCCCAGCCGGTCCGGTCCGGCGACGCGGAACACGTCGCGGTGGCTCAGGTCGACGAAGCCGTCCCCGGCGGCCAGGGCGCGCTGCTCCAGGGCGAACGAGCCGTAGTGGGCGGCCACCGGTGCGTCGACACCGGACCCCCCAACGGCCCCGGGCAGCGCCAGCAGGGGCGAGCGGGCAGCGGTCATGAGGCCAGTGTCCCAACCGCGACCAAGCCGTGTGCCGATCCGGGGGATCTCGGCTTACGAGCAGTCGCGGCAGGTGCCGAACAAGGTCAGGTGCCCGATGTCGGCGGTGAACCCGTGCCTGCTCCGCAGGTCCGCCTCGAGGTCCGCGAAGTCCTCCGCGCGCGCCTCCCCCACCCTCCCGCAGCCGCGGCAGACCAGGTGCACGTGCGCGGGGCCGGTGGTGGAGTGGTACGTCGGCGCCCGGTCGCTCAGGTGGGTGTGCCGGACCAGGCCGAGCTCCTCCAGCACGTCCAGCGTGCGGTAGACCGTGGAGGTGTTGACCGCCGTCGACCGCTCCCGCACCGCCTGGTGGATCTCGTCGGGAGTGGCGTGGCCCAGCCGGTTCACCGCCTCGAGCACCAGCTCGCGCTGCGGGGTCAGCCGGTACCCCCGCTCACGCAGCCGCCGCTGCCACCCCTCCTGCGGCCCCTCGTCCGACACCCGGCGAGTCTAGTGCGGTCCCCCCGTACGCCGAGCCGTCCCATGTGCCCGCCCAAACCCCGCCGAGCCGTCCCATGTGCCCGCCCAACCCCGCCGAGCCGTCCCATGTGCCCGCCCACACCCCGCCGAGCCGTCCCATGTGCCCGCCCAAACCCCGCCGAGCCGTCGCTTGCGCTCCTTGACGTGACCACGCTGGCTTGTCGCGACCCGAGCCGTCCACCGTTGAGGCTTCGCCGTCACCGCTACAGGGCAGCGGGGCGGGGCGCCGGACCGGCGCGGCGGCACGAGCGTGGATGGGGCTGGCCCCCTGATCGAGGAACGAGCGAAGGTTGGCTGCCTGCGCCGCCGCTCCGGGGAGGCGGCCCGGTTCGGCCGGAGCATGCGCGGCGGCTGGGTCCCACTCAGAATGGCGGACGCAACGGCTCGCCCGGTTTCACCGAGCGGACACGACGGCTCGGCCCGGTTTCACCCAGCGGACACGACGGCTCGGCCCGGTTTCGCCGAGCGGACACGACGGCTCGGCGTAGATCCGAGAGGCGGATGTGACGGTTCGGCAGGGTGGGGTGGGTGGGGTGGGTGGGGATGGGGTGGGGGGGTGGGGTGGGTGGGGCGGGTCACCGGCGGACGAGGCGGCCCCAGAGGTGGGGTTGGAGGTCCTGGCCGACGGCGGCCATGTCGTAGGCGAACCACAGGTCGCCGTCGACCAGGCCGTAGAGCCGCTGGCCGGCGACGTACTCCTTGGCGGTCGCGGTACGGACCACGGCGTCGGTGGCCAGCTCCATGCGGCCGCCCTCGGCGTGGCCGTAGTAGATCTCGACGATGCCGGTGTTGTGGCTGAGCATGAGCTCGACGGTGCCGTCGGCCTTCGAGCGGAGGAACCCGGACTCCAGCGCGGCGTCGCGGACCTTGGCCCCCCTTTCGTCGACGATCCACGCGCGGGAGAGGTAGTGGAAGAAGGGCCGGCCGTCGTGGGCGAATATCACCTCCTGGCCGAAGCGGAACGGCTCGATCGTGGGGTAGTCGCCCTCGCCGTTGCCGGCCCAGGTGCCGAGCAGCCAGGCGACCGGGGCGCAGTCGGGGTGCAGGTCGGAGGGCAGCTCGAACGGCACGGCGTGGGACCGGGCGACGCGCTCAGCGGTTGGTGGCCTTGACGAGCTTGAGCAGCACCACCACCGCGACGAAGCCTCCGAGCAGCACGACCAGGGCCATCAACGAGATGAACACCGCCTCCATGGCGAGGAAGTCTATTCCGCGGTGCCCGGGCCTAATGGGCCGGCCGCACCTGGAGCAGGTCGCGCGCCTCGGCGGGGGTCATCGGCTCGCGCTGGGCGAGCCGCCCGAGGGTGACGGCTCGGTCGACCAGCTCGGCGTTGTGCCGCACAGGCACGCCCTTGGCCAGGGTGAGGACGTCCTCCATCCCGACCCGCAGGTGCCCGCCCTTGGCCAGCGCGGCGAGCGCGACGGGCAGCGTCGACCTGCCGATCCCCGTCGCCGACCAGGACGTGGTCTGCCCCGGCAGCGCGTTCACGGCGGCGACCAGAGCATCGGCGGTCCCGGGCATGCCCCCGGGCACGCCCATGACCAGGTCGCAGTGCACGCGTCCGCCGTACGGCAGCCCGTACGACGCCAGCAGCCGGTGCAGCGCCGCCACGTGCCCGAGGTCGAACAGCTCGAACTCCGGCACCACCTCGCGCTCCTGGGAGAGCTGGTAGAGGTCGCACACGAACCCCCACGGGTTCAAGAAGACATCGTCGCCGAAGTTCGTCGTGCCCATGGTCAGGCTGCACGAGTCGGGCTCGGCGTCCAGCACCCGGAGCCGGGCGTCGAGCGGGTCGTGCACGGAGCCGCCGGTGGAGAGCTGGACGACCAGGTCGGTCGCCTCGCGCAGGGCCGCGACGGTGTCGGCGAGCCGGCCGGGGTCGAGGGTCGGCCGGTGCTCGTCGTCGCGGACGTGCACGTGCACCATGGCCGCGCCCGCCTCCTCGCACTTCCGGGCCGTGTCCACCAGCTCGGGCAGCGTCGTGGGCAGCTGCGGGCAGTCCGCCTTGACGGTCTCCGCACCGGTCGGGGCGACGGTGAGGAGCAGGCCTGTCGACGAACCGGTGGGCATGGCGGCCATCGTGGCAGACTCAGGCGCCATGCGCGCCGTCCTCCAGCGAGCCCTCGAGGGGTCGGTCACCGTCGGCGGCACCCAGGTCGCGAGGCTGCCGCGGCCGGGCCTCGTGGTGCTGCTGGGCGTCACCCACACCGACGGCGACGCCGAGGTCGCCTGGCTGGCCCGGAAGGTGTGGGAGCTGCGGATCCTGCGCGACGAGCGGTCGGCGTCCGACGTGGACGCGCCGCTGCTCGTGGTCAGCCAGTTCACCCTGTACGGCGAGGCGCGCAAGGGCCGCCGGCCGACCTGGCAGGCGGCCGCGCCCGGAGAAGTCGCGCAGCCCGTCTACGAGGCGTTCTGCGCCGCCCTGGAGGGGCTCGGCGCCACGGTGGAGCGCGGGGCGTTCGGGGCCGACATGCAGGTCGCCCTGGTCAACGACGGCCCGGTGACGGTGCTGCTGGACTCCGCGGTCCGCTAGAGGGCAGCTAGAGGGTGATCGTCACCTCGGCGATGATGCCGCGATCCGCGGTCACCGGCGTGTCGGTCGTCTCCAGCGCCGGGGCCAGCGCCCGAAGCGTCCACTCCCCTGGTGCGGCGAAGAACCGGAACTGTCCCGTGGCCGACGTGGGCACCTCGGCGGTGAACTCACCGGTGCGGTCGAGGAGTCGCACGTAGGCGTTCGGCACCGGCGCGTCGTCGTGGACGACGACACCCTGGATGATGGACTCCTTCCGCACGTTCACGCCCTCCAGCGGCAGGCCGCCCGTCGTCGCCCCGCACATCAGGCCTCCCCGGGCTCGTCGCCGAGGGCGATCGGCACGCCGACCAGGGAGCCGTA
>JBIOYO010000314.1:0-2407 GCA_044870175.1 Nocardioidaceae bacterium
AGGTGATGTCGTCGCCGTAGAACCAGACGTGGTAGCGGTCGCCGAGCGCGTCCGGGGGCAGCATCATGGCCAGGTTGGTCTTGCCCGACGCGCTCGGGAAGCCGCCGGCGATGTGGTACGTGCGCCCGGTGACCTTGTCGCTGATGCCGATCAGCATGAACTGCTCGGCCAGGAAGCGGCGTGAGGCCCAGCCGTCGTACGACGCCTGCCGCAGCCCGTGCGCGATCTTGCCCAGCAGCGCGTTGCCGCCGTACGACGAGCCGTAGTGCAGGATCGTGCGCTCGTCGGCGATCGTCACGAAGTACCGCGCGTCCTCAGGCGTGCCGTGGCCCAGGTTGGGCAGGTCGCCGGTCACGTGCACCGCACGGACGAAGCTGTCCGGGTCGGGCAGGTTGTCCACGTAGTCGACGCCGACGCGCGCCATCCGGATCATGTGCAGTACGACGGTGCGGGAGTCGGTGAGCTCCACCCCGGCGGCGTACTCCTCCAGCGGCGAGCCCGGGGGCGCCATCAGGTAGGGCACGACGTACATCGTCTTGCCCGCCGACGCGCCGCGCATCAGCCCCTCCAGCAGCGGCCGCATCTCCGCCGCGTGGCGCCAGTTGTTGTAGACGCCGCGGTCGGCGGGGTCGTTGGTGGCCACGATGGTCCGCTCCTCGGAGCGGGCGGTGTCCTTGTGGTAGCTGCGCGAGTAGTACCGGCCCTCCCCGGCGGGGAGCAGCTCCCCGGCGTCCAGGCACTCCTGGACCAGCCGGGCGTCGTCGTCGGCGCTCACCACCTCGACGCGCTCGGCGCCGGTGAGCTCGGTCCAGTGGCGGACGTACTCCCTCACCTGCAAGTTCTTCAGCCCGGCGTCGTCGAGCACCTTCTCCAGGTCGGTCATGGTCGTCCTGCCTCTCGGAACTGTGCGCCGCACGGTAGTACGCGGCAGCAGAGGCGGCGTCGGAAAGTGGTGCATCGCATACGCGGGAACGTTCCAAACGCCGCGTTCTCGTTCTAGGGTGCGCCGGAGCGGGCGCGGCGGCCCAGGGCCCAAGGTCCCGCCAGTGCCCCCGTGGGTCCCGGGCTGTCGTGCGGTGGTGGCGCAGGGCAAGATCGGAGGTCCACGAGCGAGGAGAGGAACGGCGCATGCCCGAGGCAGTCATCGTGTCCACGGCGAGGTCCCCGATCGGTCGGGCCAACAAGGGCTCCCTGGTGGACCTGCGCCCCGACGACCTCACGGCGCGGATGGTCCGCGCGGCACTGGACAAGGTGCCCGAGCTCGACCCGGCCGACATCGACGACCTGCTGCTCGGCTGCGGCCTGCCCGGCGGCGAGTCCGGCTTCAACATGGGGCGGGTCGTGGCCGTGCTGCTGGGCCTGGACGACGTGCCCGGCGCGACGATCACCCGCTACTGCTCGTCGTCGGTGCAGACCACGCGGATGGCCTTCCACGCGATCAAGGCCGGTGAGGCCGACGTCGTCGTCAGCGCCGGGGTCGAGACCGTCTCCCGCTTCGCCAAGGGCACCTCCGACCTTCCCGGCGCGCAGAACCCGCTGTTCGCCGCCGCGCAGGCCCGCACCGAGCGGCTCGCGGAGGGCGGCCAGGACTGGCACGACCCGCGCGAGGACGACGAGCTTCCCGACGTGTACGTCGCCATGGGCCAGACCGCCGAGAACGTCGCCCGCCTGCGTGGCCTGTCTCGTCAGGAGCTCGACGAGTTCGGGGTGCGCAGCCAGAACCTCGCCGAGAAGGCAATCGCCGACGGGTTCTGGGCCAAGGAGATCACGCCGGTCACGCTGCCGGACGGCTCCGTCGTGAGCGCCGACGACGGGCCCCGGGCGGGCGTGACGTACGAGGCGGTCTCCCAGCTGCAGCCGGTGTTCCGGCCCGACGGGGTGGTGACCGCCGGCAACTGCTGCGCGCTCAACGACGGCGCCGCCGCCGTGGTGGTCATGTCGGACGCGAAGGCGGCAGAGCTCGGGATCACCCCGCTCGCGCGGATCGTCGCCACCGGCGTCACCGCCCTCTCGCCGGAGATCATGGGCCTCGGCCCGGTCGAGGCGACCCGCCGGGCGCTCGCCCGGGCCGGCATGAGCATCGACGACTGCGACCTGGTGGAGATCAACGAGGCCTTCGCGGCCCAGGTGGTCCCGTCGTACCAGGATCTCGGCATCGACCTCGACCGGCTCAACGTCAACGGCGGCGCCATCGCGGTAGGCCACCCGTTCGGCATGACCGGCGCCCGGCTGCAGGCGACGATGGTCAACTCACTGCAGCACCACGACAAGCAGGTCGGGCTGATCACGATGTGCGTCGGCGGCGGGCAGGGCATGGCGCTGATCCTGGAACGCCTGAACTGACCGTCCCTCGGTGTCAGCGCGCGCAGGGCGCGGTGCTGGACCGGACGGCCAGGTCGGGCTCGAG
>JBIOYO010000315.1:0-4611 GCA_044870175.1 Nocardioidaceae bacterium
CCGACCGCGACCCACTTGGGCCGGTCGCCCCTGTCGGAGGCGTAGCCCGCGGCGATCCGGGTCACCGCGCTGACCCCCTGGTAGAGCCCGTCCAGGAACCCGAACGCGACCACGGACAGCCCGACGACGCTGGTCAGGTACAACGGCAGGATCGCGGTGACCGCCTCCGACGAGATGTCGGTGAGCATGCTGACCACGCCGAGGAGGATGACGACTCGCGCGACGGGACGGCGTCGGTCCGGGTGTCGTACCCCGGTCACCTTCGCGTCTCGGAGGGTGATGTACATCTCAGGCCCGGGCCGCCGTGATCACCGAGAACAGCGTGTACGTCGTGGTGCCGCGGTCGCGCCGGACGGTCAGGGTGATGCTGTCGTTCCGGTCGGCGTAGCTGCGCGCGGTGGCCCCTCCGGTGGCGGCCGCCGCCTTGCCGGTCATGCCGAGCCTGGCCAGCGTGCGGTCGTGGAAGGCGACCACGTCGGCCACCGAGCAGTCGCAGGTGGCCTCGAGCACGGCCTGGACCCGGCGGCCCTGGCTGGACACCTCGCTGGCGTCGACCTGGGCCCGCTTCGGCACCCGCAGGTAGGTGACCGGGTAGCCCGCGACGACCGCGCCCGTCGCCCGGTCCGGCTCGGGCGCCTGGTCGATCAGGTACGCCGGCGGCTCGTCCTTGCCGAGCCCCGGCAGGTGGAAGCCCTTCTCGCCGGGCTGCGGCGCTGCGGTCTCCTCGGAGTCCGCCGGGCGGTGCTCCACGACGGTGCCGCCCTTCGGCGGGCCGGCGCTCGTGCCGCCGTTCCCGGTGCCGTCGTCCTCGGCGTCTCCGCTCTGCTCATCGGACCCGCCTGACGTGCTGCCGCCCTTGGTGCTCTCGTCCTCCGCACCGGGGTCGGCATCGCTCGGCCGGTCGGAGCCTGCTGCCGCGGCGGCCGAGCCGTTGCCGTCGCCGGGCGCGGCCGAGCCGTCGCCACCTGCGAGCGCGGACACGATCAGCCAGCCGGCGAGCACGCTGAGCAGCACGACGGCGGCCACCGTCGCCACCATGGCCCCGCGTCGTCTCGCCACAGTCGATGACATGCGCACCGGACCCCCGCCACATCGCGCGACGCCGTATCCCACACACGACGCCCAGACCACCCCAACCTGGTGATCGGGACGTTACTCGGCCCCGCACCCCGGCAGAGGAGAAATCGCAAAATGTCTTGTGTGAACCTGTACGTCCAGGTTGCCGGCCGGTGGTTGAGCCGAGCGTGGGCCGGGGTCAGGTCGCGCCGTCGAACATCGAGGTCACCGAGCCGTCCTCGAAGACCTCGCGGATCGCCCGGCTGATCAGTGGGGCGATGGACAGCACGGTGAGCTTGTCGAACCTCCGGTCGTCGGGGATCGGCAGGGTGTTGGTGACGACCACCTCGACCGCGGAGCAGTTCTTCAGCCGGTCGACGGCCAGGTCGGACAGGATCGGGTGGGTCGCGGCGACCACGACCCCGGCCGCGCCCTCGCCGACCAGCGCCTCGCAGGCCTGGGTGATGGTGCCGCCGGTGTCGATCATGTCGTCGACCAGCACGCAGATCCGGTCGCTGACCTCACCCACGACGCGGTTGGCCACCGCCTCGTTGGGCCGGTCGACGCGACGGGTCTTGTGGATGAACGCCAGTGGCGCGCCGCCGATCTTCTGCGACCACCGCTCGGCGACCTTGATCCTGCCGGCGTCCGGGGACACCACGACGAGCCGCTCGTCGCCGTACCTGCCCATCACGTGCTCGGCCAGGATCGGCAGAGCCATCAGGTGGTCGACCGGACCGTCGAAGAAGCCCTGGATCTGGTCGGCGTGCAGGTCCACGGTGATCAGCCGGTTGGCACCTGCGGTCTTGAACAGGTCCGCCACCAGCCGGGCCGAGATCGGCTCGCGGCCGAGGTGCTTCTTGTCCTGCCGGGAGTACCCGTAGAACGGCAGCACCACCGTGATCCGCTTGGCCGAGGCCCGCTTCAGCGCGTCGACCATGATCAGGTGCTCCATGATCCACTCGTTGATCGGCGCGGTGTGGCTCTGGATCACGAACGCGTCGGAGCCACGCACCGACTCCTCGTAGCGCACGTAGATCTCGGAGTTGGCGAACTCGTACATCTGCGAGGGCACCAGGCTGGTGCCGATCAGGCCCGCCACCTCGTGGGCGAGGTCGGGGTGGGCGCGGCCGGTGAAGAGCATGAGGTTCTTCTTGGTGGTCCGCTTGACAACGCTCACCTGGGTGCCCCTGTCGTCCGACGCCTACCTCCGATTGTCACCCAGGGCCGGGCGAACCTGCGTCTCCGGCCCGCGTTTCGCCGGACCTGGCCGGCATGGCCGCTCCCGCCGCCGCGGCGGCCTCGGCGCCCGGCGTGCCCGCCCGCTTGTCCAGCACCCACCCGTCGATGTGGCGCTCGGCGGGCGCCGAGACGGCCAGAGCGCCGGGGGGTACGTCGCGGCGCACCACCGTGCCGCCCCCGGTGACGGCGCCGTCCCCGATCCGCACGGGAGCGACGAAGGTGTTGTTGGAGCCGGTCTTGGCGAAGCGGCCCACCGTCGTGCGGTGCTTGGCCACGCCGTCGTAGTTGGCGAAGATGGTCCCCGCCCCGATGTTCGTGCCCTCGCCGATCGCGGCGTCGCCGACGTAGGACAGGTGCGGCACCTTGGCGCCACGGCCGATGTCGGCGTTCTTGGTCTCGACGAAGGCGCCGATCTTGCCGCCGCTGCCGAGGACGGTGCCCGGCCGGAGGTAGGAGAACGGGCCCACGCTGGCCTCCTCGCCGATCACCGCGAGCTCGCCGTGGCAGC
This sequence comes from Nocardioidaceae bacterium, assembly GCA_044870175.1. Taxonomy (GTDB): domain Bacteria; phylum Actinomycetota; class Actinomycetes; order Propionibacteriales; family Nocardioidaceae; genus JBIOUF01. The sequence continues at coordinate 2,807 of JBIOYO010000315.1, forward strand.
GGACCACCTTGGCCGCCCGGCCCACCTCGACGTCCTTCAGGGTGCAGTCGGGGCCGACCACGGCGTCCTCGGCGACGGTCGTGGTGCCGAGCAGCTGTACGCCGGGCAGCAACGTCACGTCCGGGGCCAGCGAGACGTCCACGTCGACCCAGGTGGTCGCGGGGTCGACGACGGTGACCCCCGCCTGCATCCATCGGGTCAGCGTGCGGCGGTTGAGCTCGCGGGCCATGGCGGCCAGCTGGGCCCGGTCGTTGACGCCCTCGGTCTGGGCGACGTCGTCGAGGACGTGGGCGCCGACGCCGACGCCGTCTCCGACCGCGATCCCGACGACGTCGGTCAGGTAGTACTCGCCCTTGGCGTTGTCGTTGGTCACCCGCTCCAGCGCGGCGGCGAGGAAGCCCGCGTCGAAGGCGTAGACGCCGGAGTTGACCTCGGTGATCCGCCGCTGCTCCGGCGTGGCGTCGCGCTCCTCCACGATCGCGATGACCTGGCCGTCGCCGCCTCGGACCACCCGGCCGTAGCCGAACGGGTCGGCGACGAGGCCGCTCAGCAGGGTGACCGCCCGGCCGGCGGACTGGTGGTGCTCCACGAGGGCCGCGATGGTGCTGCCCTGGAGGAGGGGCGTGTCGCCGTACACCACGACAAGCGTGCCCTGCGGCGGACCCGCCTGCTCCGCCAGGGCGGCCAACGCGACGCGCACCGCGTGACCGGTGCCGTCCTGCGTCTCCTGGACGGCGACAAGGACGTCCGGCGCCAGCTCGTGCAGGTGCGGCTCCACCTGGTCGCGGCCGTGCCCGATGACGACGACCAGCCGCTCCGGGTCGACCTCGCGGGCCGCCCCGAGGACGTGGCCGACCATGCTGCGGCCGGAGATCTCGTGCAGCACCTTCGCCCGCTTCGAGCGCATCCGGGTGCCGCTGCCGGCGGCGAGGACGACCACGGCGGCTGGTCGGTTCACGTGGCGCTCCCTCGGTGGCGTCGGTGGCCTGCGCGTGCGGCCCGGCTGACGCTCCCCGGGTAGGAGTCGAACCTACGTCGCTTGTCCGCATTCAAAGTGCGGCGGGCCCTGCCGACAGACCAACCGGGGATGGCCGGACCAGCGTAGTGTCGCAGGCATCAGGTGGGCCGCGCGTGGGCACCCTCTCCGGGAACGCCTGGCAACCTACGAGTGCGTAGGTTAGCGTTGTCAGACCGCCCGCCCGACCACACGAGGACCCCTATGTCGCATGCAGCCGTCGCCCCTCCCGGACCCCCAGAGATGGGCGCAGTCGAGGGGGGCGCGGTCGCGGAGCGGGCGACCCTGGGCGAGGACGTCCAGTCCCGCAAGGAGCAGGTCGCCCTCGCGCTGTTCATCGCGGTGCCGTTCCTGGCGGTGCTCGCCGCCGTCCCTGTCGCCTGGGGCGGCTGGCTCGGCTGGTCCGACGTCGCGGTGCTGGTGCTGATGTTCTCGGTCACCGGTCACGGCGTCACGGTCGGCTACCACCGGCTGTTCACCCACCGGTCGTTCAAGCCCAACCGCCCGGTGAAGGTGGCGCTGGCCGTGGCCGGGTCGATGGCCATCGAGGGGCCGGTGGTGCGGTGGGTCGCGGACCACCGCAAGCACCACAAGTTCTCCGACCGCGACGGCGACCCGCACTCCCCGTGGCGCTACGGCACCAGCCTCAGGGCGCTGACGAAGGGGTTCTGGTTCGCGCACATGGGCTGGCTGTTCGACACCGAGCAGACCCCCCAGCGCAGGTACGCCCCCGACCTGATGAAGGACCCCGACATCGTCAAGGTGTCCCGGCAGTTCCCGCTGTGGGTCG
>JBIOYO010000316.1:0-4905 GCA_044870175.1 Nocardioidaceae bacterium
TCACGTTCAAGAACGCCGCCCCGCTCCGCGAGGCGCTCCGCGTCGTCCCCTCGGACCGGGTGCTGGTGGAGACCGACGCGCCGTTCCTCACCCCCATGCCGCACCGGGGCCGGCCCAACGCGTCGTACCTGGTCCCCCTGACCGTCCGCGCGATGGCCGGGGTCCGCGGAGACGACCTGCGTGCGCTCTGCGAGGCGCTGGAGCGCAACACGCTGGCGGCGTACGGCGGCTCGTGGCCGTCGATGTGACCCAGGCCACGCCACGCCATAGCACGCATGGGCCATCTCCTGGGTAGACCAGTTGCGGCCATTTTCGTGACAGGAGTGAAGACTGACCCGGTCAACGCCTCCAAACAATGGCAAACGAACTGAACCGGATTTGGCGCCTGCTGCCCCCTCCGCTTAGCGTGACGGTCAATCGTCAGCCGGGAGCAAGGATTCTCGGGCGACATCGGCGACACCGTCGGGCGGCCCCCACGAGCGGGCCCCGGACACCCACGGGGAGAGAGCGCACACCGACGTGCGCGCCGTTGCCATGCGCCCGCACGCCTCCCGGACAAGCAGCCGGACATTGGGAGACATGTGCCTACCCTCGCCCCGCGGGCCACACCGAAGACCCTGCTCGCCACCGCCCTCTCGCTCGCCCTCGCCGCCGCGGCGGTGGTCGGGGTGCTCTACGTCACGTCGGCCCGGACGCTCACGCTCTCCGTCGACGGCACCGCGAAGACGGTCAGCACCCGGGCCGACACCGTCGCCGGGGTGCTCGACGAGCAGGGCATCGAGGTCGGCGACCGTGACGTCGTTGCCCCCGACCTCGACGACCAGGTGTCCGAGGGCACCGAGATCGCGGTGCGGTACAGCCGGCCGCTCGACCTCGAGCTCGACGGCGACGAGACCCGCTACTGGGTCACCGCGACCGAGGTGGGCACCGCCCTGAACCAGATCGGCCTCCGCGTGGGAGGGGCCGAGCTGTCCGCCAGTCGCAGCGCGTCCATCGGCCGCAGTGGCATCGACCTGCGGGTCGTGACGCCCAAGCGGCTCTCGTTCGCGGTGGGGGGCAAGGCGCCGGTCGCGGACAAGGTCGCCGCGCTGACCGTCAACGAGGCGCTGAAGGACCACGGCGTACGCGTCGACCGCGACGACCTGGTCCGGCCCGCGCTCGGCGTCCAGGTCGAGCCCGGCGACAAGATCGTGGTGACCAGGGTCCGGGTCGTCCGCCGGACGGTGAACGACGAGCCGATCGGGCACGGCACCGTGGAGCGGTCCGACGACTCGATGTACGACGACGAGTCAGAGACCGTCACCGAGGGCCGCGACGGCAGCCGCGACGTGGTCTACCGGCTGCGCTTCGTCAACGGCCGGCAGGTCGGCCGCAGCGCCGTCCGGGTGTCCGACGTGACCAGGCCCATCACCGAGGTCGTGGCGGTCGGCACGAAGGAGCGGCCGAGCACCATCTCCTCGGGCGCAAACTTCGCCTCCGGCAGCACCGTCTGGGACTCCCTGGCGGCCTGCGAGTCCGGCGGCAACTGGGCGATCAACACCGGCAACGGCTACTACGGCGGGCTGCAGTTCAACCTCGGCACCTGGCAGGCCTACGGCGGCTCCGGCTACCCGCACCAGAACAGCCGCGAGACGCAGATCGCGGTGGCGACCCGGGTCCGAGACGCCAGCGGCGGGTACGGCGCGTGGCCGGCGTGCGCAGCCAGCCTCGGACTGCCCCGCTGAGGCGTTTCGTAGGCTCGCCCATGTGGTGAGCGCCTCTCAGTCCGCCGGTCCGAGACTGCTCGGGCCGGCGGACGTGCGTGCGCTGGCCGCCGCCCTGGGCGTGCGCCCCACCAAGCGGCGCGGACAGAACTTCGTGGTCGACCCCAACACCGTCCGCAGGATCGTCCGGGCCGCCGGGGTCGACGCCCACGACGTCGTGCTCGAGGTCGGCCCCGGCCTCGGCTCGCTGACCCTGGCGCTGCTCGGCTGCGGCGCCCGGGTGGTCGCCGTCGAGGTCGACGCCGTGCTGGGCGCCGCGCTGCCCGCCACCGTCGCCGAGCGCGCCCCCCAGGCCGCCGGCCGCCTCGACGTCGTCGTCGCGGACGCGCTGAGGGTGACCGGCCTGCCCGGACCGCCACCGACCGCCCTGGTGGCGAACCTGCCCTACAACGTGTCGGTGCCGGTCCTCCTGCACCTCCTCGTGCTGCTGCCGTCGCTGCGGCGCGGCCTGGTCATGGTGCAGGCCGAGGTCGCCGACCGGCTGGCCGCGCCTCCGGGCTCGCGGACCTACGGCATCCCCTCGGTGAAGGCCGCGTGGTTCGCCGACGTGCGCCGCGCAGGCAGTGTCGGCCGCTCGGTGTTCTGGCCGGCACCCAACGTGGACTCCGGCCTGGTGGCACTGACCCGCCGGGAGCCGCCCACGACGACGGCAACCCGCGAGGAGGTGTTCGCCGTTGTCGACGCGGCGTTCGCGCAACGGCGCAAGACGCTCCGGGCGGCGCTGCGCTCGGTGGCCGGTCCGGGCGCGGTCGACGCGGCGCTGGAGTACGCCGGGATCGACCCCCGGACCCGTGGTGAGGCGCTCGAGGTCGCCGGCTTCGCCCGCCTCGCCGAGGGGCTGGCCCGGTGACCCGCGGGCAGCCCGCGCTGGAGGAGGTGGTGGTCCAGTCCCCGGCCAAGGTCAACCTCTGCCTGGCCGTGGGGCCGCCGCGGCCGGACGGCTACCATCCGCTGGCCACCGTCTACCAGGCTATCGGCCTGTACGACGAGATCACGGTGCGCCGGTCCGACGACCAGGTCCTGACCGTCTCCGGCGAGGACGTCGACCTCACCGGCGTACCGACCGACGGCGCGAACCTGGCGCTCCGCGCCGCTCGGCTGCTCGCTGACCACCACGGTCTCGGTCTCGCGGTGGCGATGCACCTACACAAGCGCATCCCGGTCGCCGGTGGCATGGCCGGCGGCAGCACCGACGCGGCCGCCGCGCTGGTGGCCTGCGACGCCCTGTGGGGGCTCCGAACGCCACGCGACGGGCTCCTGGAGCTGGCCGCGGAGCTCGGCAGCGACGTGCCGTTCTGCCTCGTCGGCGGCACCGCGCTGGGCAGCGGCCGCGGTGAGCTGGTCCGCCCCGTGCCCACCCGGGGCGAGTACTGGTGGACGGTCGTGCCCACGGCCGGCGGCCTGTCCACCGCGGCCGTCTACGGACTGTTCGACCGGCTCTCCGAGGGCACCGGAGTCGCGGACCCGCTCGTCCCGGACGCCCTGCTGTCGGCGCTCCGCGACGGCGACGCGCACCGCCTCGGTCGCGCGCTGGAGAACGACCTGGCCCCGGCCGCGCTCTCGCTCCGCCCGGACCTTGCCGAGACCATCGCGGCGGGACTGGCCGCGGGCGCCCTGGGCGCGCTGGTCAGCGGCAGCGGACCGACGACCGTGTTCCTCTGCGACCGTCCCGGGCACGCGGCCCGGGTCGACCGCGCGCTCCAGACCGCCGTCGGCACCGCTCCGGGGCTGGTGGCGCCGGCCCCCGTGCCGGGCGCGCGCGTGGTGGGCAGCCGGCCCGTCGTGGTCCGATGAGCCCGCCGGCCGCGCACCCGGCCAACCCGGCCAACCCGGCCAACCTGGTGAACCTCGAGCGCGTCTCGAAGGCCTACGGCGTCCGCGTGCTGCTCGATGAGGTCAGCCTCGGCGTGGGGGAGGGCGAGCGGGTCGGCGTGGTCGGCCGCAACGGCGACGGCAAGACCACACTGCTGCGCCTGCTGGCCGGGCTCGAGGAGCCCGACGCCGGCCGGGTGTCGCAGGCTCGCGGGCTGAGCCTGGGTTTCCTCACCCAGGGCGACGACACCGACCCGTCCGCGACCGCCCGCCACGTGGTCCTCGGCGACCGGGCGGACCACGAGTGGGCGGCGGACCCGGTCACCCGCGAGGCGGTCGAGGTGCTTCTGGCGGGGGTCGACCTGGACCGGCCGGTGGACGTGTTGTCGGGAGGGGAGCGGCGCCGCTGCTCGCTGGCCCGGCTGCTGCTGGGTGGTCACGACCTGCTGGTGCTCGACGAGCCGACCAACCATCTCGACGTCGAGGCGGTGGACTGGCTGGCTCGCCACCTCGCCCGGCGTACCTCGGCCCTGGTCGTGGTCACTCACGACCGGTGGTTCCTCGACGCGGTCTGCGAGCGCACCTGGGAGGTGCACGACGGCGCCGTCGACAGCTACGACGGGGGCTACGCCGCGTTCGTGCTCGCCAAGGCCGAGCGGCTCCGCCAGGCCGGCGCCAGCGAGGCCCGGCGGCGCAACCTCGCCCGCAAGGAGCTGGCCTGGCTGCGGCGCGGCGCGCCGGCCCGGACCTCCAAGCCGAAGTTCCGCATCGACGCCGCCACCGCGATCATCGAGGGGGAGCCGCCGCCGCGGGACCGCCTGGAGCTCCAGCGCTTCGCCACGCAGCGGCTCGGCAAGGACGTGGTCGACCTGGAAGACGTCGACCTGGTCCGGGGAGAACGCACCCTGCTCTCGCACGCGACCTGGCGGCTCGGCCCTGGCGACCGGGTGGGGCTGGTCGGGGTGAACGGCTCCGGCAAGACCTCCGCGCTGCGCCTGCTCGCCGGCGACCTCGTCCCCGACGCCGGCCGCGTCCGCCGCGGCAGCACCGTCGCCCTCGCCTCGCTGTCGCAGACCCTGGACGACCTGCCCGGGCACCTTCGCGTGCTGGACGCCGTCGAGGAGGTCCGCCGGGTCGCACGGACGGCCGCCGGGGAGGTCCCGGCCTCGGCGATGCTGGAACGGTTCGGCTTCACCGGCGACCGGCTGACCACCCGGGTCGCCGACCTGTCCGGCGGGGAGCGGCGCCGGCTGCAGGTGCTCCGGCTGCTGCTCACCGAGCCGAACGTGCTGCTCCTCGACGAGCCCACCAACGACCTGGACATCGAGAC
>JBIOYO010000317.1:0-4466 GCA_044870175.1 Nocardioidaceae bacterium
AACGGCCTGCTGGAGGGCTGGGACCTGCGCCGCATCCTGGAGTTCGCCAACGTCGCCGGCGCCATCGTCGCGTCGCGCCTGGAGTGCTCGACCGCGATGCCGACCAGTGCGGAGGTCGAGGCGGCGCTGCGGACCTGGCGCGGCTCCCCCCCTACCGAGACGACCGAGACGAAGGACGCGTGAACCTCATGACCCCAACCTCGACGACCACGATCTCGGACCTCACCGAGATCCGCGCCCGCGAGCCCGGCCGGATCGCGCAGAGCTGGGCCGCGCGCGAGCGCCGGGCGCTGCTCGGCGAGGACGGCCGGATGCTGGTCGTGGCCGCGGACCACCCGGCGCGGGGCGCGCTCGGAGTCCGCTCCGACCCGATGGCCATGAGCAACCGGTTCGAGCTGCTGGACCGCCTTGCGACGGCGCTGTCCCGGCCGGGCGTGGACGGCGTGCTCGGCACCCCCGACATCCTCGACGACCTGCTGCTGATGGGCGCGCTGGAGGGAAAGGTCGTGATCGGCTCGATGAACCGGGGCGGCCTGCAGGGAGCCGTCTTCGAGCTCGACGACCGGTTCACGGGCTACACGCCGGAGGAGATCGCGGCCCGCGGCCTCGACGGAGGCAAGATGCTCACGCGCATCGCCCTCGGCGACCTGGGCACCGTGGACACCCTCGAGGCGAGCGCGCAGGCGGTGACCGCGCTCGCCGGCCTCGGGCTGATGGCGATGGTCGAGCCGTTCCTCTCCGTCGTCGACGGCGGCCGCGTGCGCAACCTGCTCGACCCGGACAGCACGATCAAGTCCATCCACATCGCCGGCGGCCTCGGCGCCAGCAGCGCCTACACCTGGCTGAAGCTGCCCGTCGTGCCGGACCTACCGCGGGTCATGGAGGCGACGACCCTGCCCACGCTGCTGCTGGGCGGCGACCCGACCGGGCACCCGCAGGACACCTACGCGCTCTGGGGCAAGGCCCTGGAGCTGCCGTCGGTCCGTGGGCTCGTCGTGGGCCGCGCCCTGCTGTTCCCGCCCGACGGTGACGTCGCGGCGGCCGTCGACGTGGCCGCCGAGCTGGTGCACGGGATCGGCTCATGAGTGGACCACGGTGGGTGCTGCCCGCCGGTTCCGCGTCACGCGACGGTTACGACGTCGCCGTGGACCACAGCATCGACGGCTGGCAGCACACGGGCCTTCTCGTGGCCGGCCTGGGGCAGGGTGAGCAGCGCACGGTGGACTGCGGGTCGTGGGAGTACGTCGTCGTGCCGCTGGCCGGCGGGGTCTCCGTGCAGGCCACCGACCCGGGCGGAACCAAGCACGAGGCCGAGCTTGCCGGACGAGCCTCGGTGTTCGCCGGTCCGGCGGACGTCGCGTTCGTCCCCGCCGGCTCGACGCTGACGGTCACCGCGTCCGGAGCCCCGGCCCGCGTGGCGCTGTGCGCGGCCCGGACCACTCACGCGGACGCCGGCAACGCCTCGGCGTACCCCTTCCGCCACGTCGCCGCCGACGAGGTCCCGGTGGAGCTGCGCGGCGCCGGCCAGTGCTCCCGAGAGGTGCGCAACTTCGCCACCCCGGCCGTCCTCGACGCCGACTCCATCATCGCCTGCGAGGTGGTCACCCCGGCCGGCAACTGGAGCTCCTACCCACCGCACAAGCACGACGAGGAGCGCGAGGGCGTCGAGTCCGAGCTGGAGGAGATCTACTACTTCGCGACGCAGGTGACCGCCGGCGGCGCGGCCCCGGAGGGCGCCGACCCGGTGGGCTACCAGCGCGTCTACGGCACCGCGGAGCGGCCGATCGAGGTCTTCGCCGAGGTGCGCACCGGCGACGTGGTGCTGGTGCCGCACGGGTGGCACGGGCCGTCCATGGCGGCGCCCGGCTACGACCTGTACTACCTAAACGTCATGGCCGGTCCCGGGCCGGTCCGGGCCTGGCTGATCTGCGATGACCCCAGTCACGGCTGGGTAAGGGACACCTGGGCCGGCCTACCGGTCGACCCCCGACTGCCCGTGGGAGGGACCCGATGAGCGAGCCCACGTCCGGCCCCACGTCCGGCCCCACGTCCGGCCCCACGTCCGGCACCGTGCGCCTCACCGTCGCGCAGGCGACCGTGGAGTTCCTCGCGCACCAGTGGTCTGAGCGCGACGGGCAGCGGCAGCGGCTCTTCGCCGGGTGTTTCGGGATCTTCGGCCACGGGAACGTCGCCGGGATCGGGCAGGCTCTCCTGCAGCACGAGACCGCCGCGCTCGACGCCGGCCGCGAGCCCGGGCTGCCCTATGTGCTGGCTCGCAACGAGCAGGCGATGGTGCACACCTCGGTCGCGTACGCCCGCCAGAAGGACCGGCTGCAGACCTGGGTGTGCACCGCGTCGGTCGGCCCCGGCTCGACGAACATGCTCACCGGGGCGGCGCTGGCCACCATCAACCGGCTGCCCGTGCTGCTGCTCCCGTCCGGGACCTTCGCGACGCGGCGGTCCTCGCCGGTGCTGCAGGAGCTCGAGACGCCGTACGCCGGCGACCTCACCGTCAACGACGCCTTCCGGCCGCTGTCGCGCTACTTCGACCGGGTCAACCGCGCTGAGCAGCTGCCGTCGGCGCTGCTGTCCGCGATGCGGGTGCTGACCGACCCCGTGGAGACCGGCGCGGTCACCCTCGCGCTGCCCCAGGACGTGCAGGCGGAGGCGCACGACTGGCCGGTGGAGCTGTTCGCCGACCGCGTGTGGCACGTGGCCCGGCCCCCGGCCGAGAAGGCCCGCGTCGAGGCTGCGGCCGCCGTGATCCGGCAGGCCCGCCGGCCGATGGTGGTCGCGGGCGGGGGAGTGCACTACTCCGGGGCCGAGGCCGCGCTGCAGGCGTTCTGCGAGGCGACCGGCATCCCGGTCGGCGAGTCGCAGGCAGGCAAGGGCTCGCTGCCGCACGGCCACCCGCAGCAGATGGGCGCCGTCGGGTCCACCGGCACGACCGCGGCCAACGCGCTGGCCGCCGAGGCCGACGTGGTCATCGGCGTTGGCACCCGCTACAGCGACTTCACCACGGCGTCGCGCACCGCCTTCGCCAACCACGGGGTGCGGTTCGTCAACGTCAACGTCGCGAGCTTCGACGCCGGCAAGCATGCCGGCCTCTCCCTGGTCGCGGACGCCCGTGAGGCCCTGGAGGCGCTCACGGCGCAGCTGGAGGGCTACCGGGTCGACCAGGACCACCTCGACGAGCAGGCCCGGCTGTGGGCGGAGTGGGACGAGCAGGTCGAGGCGGCGTACCACCCCTCCGCCGAGGTAACCGACGCCCTGGCGCCCGGCCTGCTCACCCAGGGCGAGGTGCTCGGCGCGGTCAACGAGCTGAGCGACCCCCGCGACGTCGTGCTGTGCGCCGCAGGGTCCATGCCCGGCGACCTGCACAAGCTCTGGCGGGTGCGCGACCGGAAGGCATACCACGTGGAGTACGGCTACTCCTGCATGGGCTACGAGGTGCCCGCGTCGATCGGCATCCGGCTGGCCGACGAGAGCCGTGACGTGTTCGCCATGGTGGGCGACGGCGGCTACCTGATGATGCCCACCGAGCTGGTCACCGCCGTCCAGGAGCGGGTCAAGGTGGTCGTGGTGCTGGTGCAGAACCACGGCTTCCACTCGATCGGGTCGCTGTCGGAGGAGCTCGGCTCGCAGCGGTTCGGCACCCGCTACCGGTTCCGCAACGACGAGTCCGGACGGCTGGACGGCTCGTTGCTGCCGGTCGACCTGGCCGCGAACGCGCGCAGCCTCGGCGTACGGGTCATCGAGGTCGACTCGCGCGACGACCTGGAGAAGGCGGTCCGCACCGCGAAGGAGGCGCCCGCGGACGAGGGCCCGGTCGTGATCCACGTGAACACCGACCCGCTGGTCTACGCGCCGGACAGCCGCTCGTGGTGGGACGTCCCGGTCAGCCAGGTCGCCGACCTGGACTCGACCCGCGAGGCCTACGACCGGTACCTGCGGCACCAGGCCGGCCAGCGCCAGTTCCTCCGCCCAGGGGAGACCGCCGGTGGCGCCGACCCCTCCTGACCCCCACACCGACCCACGGAAGGACCGCGGCCGATGAAGCTGGCCCTCGACCCCTACATGTTCCGCGAGACCACCTCGTTGCTGGAGCTGCCGGACCTGGTGGCCTCCCTGGGCTATGAGTGGGTCGAGCTGTCGCCGCGGGAGGACTTCACCCCGTTCTTCAACCATCCGCGGGTGGACGACGCGACCGTGAAGAAGTTCCGCAAGGCGCTGTCGGACGCCAAGGTGGGGGTCTGCTCGGTCCTGCCGTTGTACAAGTGGAGCGGCCCGGACGACGACGCTCGCCAGGCTGCCGTGCGCTACTGGAAGCGGGCGATCGAGATCACCTCGCTCCTCGGCGTCGACACCATGAACTCCGAGTTCAACGGCAACCCGCGCGAGGCCGCGGTCTGCGAGGCGCAGTTCTGGCGCTCGATGGAGGAGCTGTTGCCGGTCTTCGAGCGCGA
>JBIOYO010000318.1:0-3295 GCA_044870175.1 Nocardioidaceae bacterium
GGTCGCCCGCGGGGACAGGGCGCTCCGGTCGCCCAGCCACAGCGCCGTACCGATCCGCGGGCGCAGCTCGTAGTCGGGGTAGGCGGCCCGCAGGGAGGCCAGCTCGGCGTCGGTGAGGTGGGAGACGTAGACCCGGCGCGTGGGCAGGTCGGCGGCGACCACGTCGGTCATCAGCCGCTCCATCTCGCCCAGGTGCGACCCGTGCGCCATCGGCAGGTGCAGCGCGACGCCCTCCACCCGGACCCCGCGCAGCCGGCGGGCGGCAGTCCGCAGCTCGGCCGCGGACAGGCCATGCCGGCGCATCGAGGTCATCCGTTCCAGCACGACGCGGGGCCGGTCGTCGCGGGCGGACAGCAGGTCGAGGTCGGCCAGCCGGCTCACCGTGTGGACGACGCGAGGGCCGTGGACCAGCCGCGGCTCGAAGTCCCGCCAGGGGGTGAGCACCATGACCGAGCCCGGGTAGCGGCCGGTCACCTGGTCCACCTCGGCGTACGTCCCGACGGCGAGGGTGTCCACGCCGAGCCAGGCCGCCTTGCGGGCCAGGCGGGCCAGGCCCAGGCCGTAACCGTTGGCCTTGGCGACCGGCACCAGGCCCGGATGGGTGTCACGGACGGCGCGGAGGTGGGTGCGCCACCGGTCGCCGTCGACGTGGAGGGTCAGGGACACGACGCTCTCACCGGCGGGCCATGTAGAGCGAGAACGCGCGGTAGAGCAGCCGGCGCACGGGCAGGTCCCACTCCCCGGCGTACTCCACTGCCTCGCCACCGGTGCCGACCTTGAACTGGACCAGGCCAGCGTGCGGGTCCCCCGGGTCCAGGGTGTCGGTGATGCCGCGCAGGTCGTACACGTCCGCCCCGGCGGCCAGGCTGTCGGCGAGCATCCGCCATTGGACGGCGTTGGAGCCGCGCACGTCGCGCTTCTCGGTGGACGAGGCGCCGTAGGAGTACCACGCGTGCCCGCCGACGCGGACCAGCACGGTCGCCGCGACCAGGTCGCCCTCGTGGCGGGCGGCGTAGAGCGCGATGCGGTCGGGGTCGTCGGCGAGCAGGGCGTCGAACATGGTGCGGAAGTACGACACCGGGCGCGGGGTGAACCCGTCCCGCTCCGCGGTGTGCACGTAGAGCGCGTGGAACGCCGCGAGCTCGCCGTCCAGCCGGTCCTGGGGCACCCGGGCCGCCAGCACCCCGGCCTTCTCGGCCTTGCGGATGTTGCGCCGCCAGAGCTGGTTCATCGAGGCGAGCAGGTCGGCCTCGCTGCGCGGCTCCCCGTCGCCGGCGCGGAGCGGCACCCAGAAGTTGTACTGGGGCTGGCCCGCGGCGAACCCCTCCTCGGCCCGCTGCGGCCGCCAGCCGAGCTCGCCCAGCTGGGAGGTCACCTTGGCGCCGACGGGCGACCGGTACGTCGGGGGGAGCTCCTCGAGCCTGGCGACACCCTCGTCGGCGAGGCCCTGCTTGACGACGGCGGCCGACCAGCGCCGGCACACCACCGGCGGGCCCATCCGCACCGCGAACGCGCCCCGCCCTGCCAGGTGGCGCACCATCGGGTCCAGCCAGGCGGCCAGGTCGTCGGCGTCCCAGTCGATCACCGGCCCCTCGGGCAGGTACGCCAGCGACCACCGGCCCACCCTGGGCAGCGGCCGGTGCAGCACCAGGGCGGCCCCGGCCAGGTCGCCGCCCCGGACCCAGCCCAGCGACTCCGCCCGCCACTCGCTCTTGACCCGGCCCCAGCCGGGGGTCTGCAGGAAGCTGGCCGAGCGCCGCCCGGCCAGGAACGCCCGGTGCTCCTCGGCCGTGATGGTCTGCACGCGCAGCGGTGCCGTCACGGCCACGACCCTAGACCGACAACGAGCCCGCCCAGGCTCAGAGCCGGTCGCGCAGCCAGGCGAAGTCGTCGCGGTGCCGCGCGGCGTCGCCCGGGGTCTCGGCGATCACCGGCACCCCGGCGTCGCGGACCAGCGCGACGAACGCCTCGTGGTCGATCCGGCCCTCGCCGAAGTTGGCGTGCCGGTCGGCGCCGGAGTCGAACTCGTCACGGCTGTCGTTGGCGTGCACCAGGTCGATGCGGCCGGTGAGCCCGCGCACCTTCTCCACGGCCGTCGCCAGCTCGATGCCACCGGCGTGCGCGTGACAGGTGTCCAGGCAGAAGCCCACCATCTCCGCGCCCTCGGCGGCGGAGACGGCGTCGAAGACGCGGCCGATCCGGTCCAGCTCGCGGGTCATCGCGTTGGTGCCGCCGGCGGTGTTCTCGATCAGCAGCGGGACCTTCAGGTCGGTGGCGTCGACGGCCTTGCGCCAGTTGTCGTAGCCCTGCGCCGGGTCGTCCTTGGCGTTGACGTGTCCCCCGTGCACGACCAACCCCTTGGCGCCGATCTCCGCGGCCGCGTCGATGTGCTGCTGCAGCAGCTTGCGCGACGGGATGCGGATGCGGTTGTTGGTCGCGGCGACGTTGACGATGTACGGCGCATGGACGTACAGGTCGATCCCGGCCCCCTCCGCCGCCGCCCGCAGCGCCGCAGCGCCACCGGGGTACCGCACCTCCGGGCCCTGGTAGCCCTGCGGGTCGCCGAGGAAGAACTGCACCAGCGTGGTGTCGCGGTCCTGCGCCTCCAGAATCGGGTCGCCCTGGTCGACGTGCGCCCCGATCCTCACCGTCTCGCCCACTGGTCTACCTTCCTGGTGTGACGGGCGTCGGGCTGGGCGGTCAAGCGTCGCTGGGCTTGTGGTCGCCGGCGCCGCGGTGCGGTGACCCGTGGCCGAGTCCGCAGCGTCCCTGGCTCGCTCCGCTCGCTCATGCGGTCCACCCTATGCCTGCCGGACGAGGCTCACCCCTGCTCGTGCGGGGACGCCGCGGAGGGCGGGGTGTGGTCGGGCTGCTCGCGGTCGACCTCGTCGGCGGACCGGTTGTCGGGCAGCTCCTCGGCGTGGTCGGCGGGGCGGGTCGGCGCGGGGCCGGGGACGTCGGACGAGGCGGTCATGCCAGGGTTCCTACCCGGAGGACGCCGCAGGCAGTCTCCGGGCCGGCCGGGGGCGGGTCAGGGGCGGGCCGGGGTCGCTCCCCGATGTGCCCGAGCGGCCTGTTCGGCGACGCTCGTCGGCATGACACATGACCAGTCCTCGACGTCCTCAACGTCCTCGACGTCCCCGGCGTCCCCGGCGACCTGCGGCCCCTCGCCCGGGATCCACGCGCGCGGCCTGACCAAGCGGTTCGGCGACGTGACCGCGGTCGACGGCATCGACTTCTCCGTCGAGCCCGGCCGGGTCACCGGCTTCCTCGGCCCCAACGGCGCCGGCAAGTC
>JBIOYO010000319.1:0-4375 GCA_044870175.1 Nocardioidaceae bacterium
GTCCCTGCCCGGCTCAGACGACGCCGGAGATCTTCTCGATGATGGCCGTGGTGGACACGGCCGGCGTGCGCGGCAGGTACTCCACCCGGCAGATGTCACGCAGGTCGTCGAAGCGGCCGGCCCAGTCGTCGCCCATGACCAGCACGTCGGCGGCGTACGTCGTGATGTACTCGCGCTTGCGCTCGAGGCTCTCCTCGACGAACACCTCGTCGACCGGCTTCAATGCCGCCACGATGGCCAGGCGCTCGGCCTCTGAGAACACCGGGAGCCTGCCCTTCTTGCGCTCGTTGAGGGCGTCCGCCGACACCCCGACGACGAGGCGGTCGCCGAAGGCCGCGGCCCGCTCAATGACCCGCAGGTGACCCACGTGGAACACGTCGAACGTGCCGAAGGTGATCACCGTCGTCCGGGCGGTCATGGGTGCCGATTGTCCCATGCCCGCGAGACGGCAGTGTCGTTAGGTTCGCCTAAGATAACTTCCGTCCCGTCCGTCGAGGAAGCGAGAGCGCAGATGACCTCCCCGTTCCGGCGAGTCGGCCTGCGGGTGCCTGCCGCCGCCGGCGCACTGCTCCTGGCCGCCGCCTCGCTCACCGCCTGCGGCGGCGGCGACGACGGGCCCTCCCTCACCGTCTACAACGCCCAGCACGAGGAGCTGCTCGACGAGCTGGTCCCGCTCTTCACCAGGGAAACCGGCATCGACGTCGAGCTGCGCAACGGCAGCGACTTCGAGTTGGCCAACCAGATCGTCCAGGAGGGCGAGAACAGCCCCGCCGACGTCTTCTTGACCGAGAACTCCCCGGCGATGTCGCTGGTCGAGAACGAGCGCCTGTTCGCCCGGCTGCCGCAGGACGTCAGCTCGGTGGTCCCGGCGGCGTACCGGCCGTCGTCGGGCCTGTGGACGGGCTTCGCCGCGCGCTCGACCGTGCTGGTCTACAACACCGACCTGGTCGACGAGGCCGACCTACCGGCCTCGCTCATGGACCTCGCCGACCCGGGGTGGCAGGGCAAGGTGTCGTTCTCGCCGACCGGCGCCGACTTCCAGGCGATCGTCAGCGCCGTGCTGGAGCTGAAGGGCGAGGCGGCCACCAAGCGGTGGCTCGACGGGCTCAAGGCCAACGGGACCACCTACCAGGGCAACAACGTGGTGCTCGAGTCGGTGAACGCCGGGGAGGTCGCGACCGGGATCATCTACCACTACTACTGGTACCGCGACCAGGAGGAGAGCGGGGACAGCTCCGACCGCTCGCGGCTGCACTTCTTCGGCAACCGGGACCCCGGCGCGTTCGTCTCGGTCTCCGGCGCGGGCGTCCTGGCCAGCAGCGACCACGCGTCCGAGGCGGAGCAGTTCGTCGCGTTCCTGGTCGGCGAGAAGGGCCAGCAGGCGCTCGCCGACAGCTACGCGCTGGAGTACCCGCTCAACCCGGCCGTCGACCTCGGCCGGGGGGTCAAGCCCTTCTCAGAGCTCCAGCCGCCCCGTGTCGACGTGTCGGCACTTAACGGCCCCGAGGTGATCGAGCTGATGCGGGAGGAGGGCTTCATCTGACCGGCCCGACGCTGAGGGCGGCCCGGCCCCGTGCCCGCGCCGGGCAGCGGGCGGGCCGGCAGCCACCTCCTGCGCTGCTGGTGCTCGTCTCGGCCCTCGTGGCGGGGGTCGCCCTGGTGCCGCTGGGCTTCGTGGCCGTCTACACCGCGCTGACTCCCCCGTCGGAGGCCTGGGCCCTGCTGGTCCGGCCGAGGGTCGGGGAGCTGGTGTGGAACACCCTGCGCCTGCTCACCGCCGGCATGCTCGCCTCCGCCGTCCTCGGCGTGGGCTGCGCGTGGCTGGTCGAGCGCACCGACCTGCCGGGTCGTCGCGCCTGGCACGCGCTGATGTGCGCTCCGCTGGCCGTCCCGGCCTTCGTGAACGGCTACGGATGGATCTCGCTCACCCACGCGGTGGAGGGGTTCTGGGGCGCCGCCATGGTGGTCACCCTGTCGCACTTCCCCCTCGTCTACCTCCCGGTCACCGCCGTGCTGCGACAGCTCGACCCGGCGATCGAGGAGGTCGCGGCCTCCCTGGGCCACTCCGGCTGGCGGACCTTCCTCACCGTGGTGCTGCCGGTGCTCCGGCCGGCGGTGCTCGGCGGCTGCGTGCTGGTCGGCCTGCACCTGCTCGCGGAGTTCGGCGCGCTGCAGATGCTGCGGTTCCCGACCCTGACCACCGCGATCTACGACCAGTACCAGTCGACGTTCAACAGCTCCGCGGCGACCATGCTGGCCAGCGTGCTGGTCGCGCTGTGCCTGCTGCTGCTGCTCGCCGAGCTCCGGCTGCGAGGCAGCCGCAGGCTGTCGCGCGTGGGCTCGGGCAGCGCCAGGCACGTGCCCCGCGCCCGGCTGGGCTGGCGGGCCGTCCCCGCGCTGGCCGGGTTCACCGGCGTCGCGGTGCTCGCGCTCGGGGTGCCGCTGGGCAGCCTGGTGCACTGGCTGCTCGTGGGCTCCTCGACCACCTACCCCACCGGGCGGCTGGTGAGCACCGCCGTGACCACGATGGGGCTGGCGACGGCGGCGGCGCTGCTAACCACCGCCATGGCGCTCCCCGTGGCGTGGCTCGCGGTCCGGTACCGCAGCCGGGTCAGCACCGCGCTGGAGCGGTCGGCGTACGTCGCCCATGCGCTGCCCGGCATCGTGGTGGCCCTGGCGCTCGTGACCGTCGCGATCCGCGTGGTCCAGCCCCTCTACCAGACCTACGCCAACCTCCTGGTGTCCTACGCGATCATGTTCCTGCCCCTGGCGCTGGTCAGCGTGCGCGCCGCCCTGGAGCTCGCGCCCCCGGTGCTGGACGACGTCGCGGCGAGCCTCGGCGCAGGCCGGCTGGAGACCGCCGCCCGGGTCACTCTCCCGCTGGTGCTGCCCGGGGTGGGGGCCGCAGCGGCGCTGGTGTTCCTGTCCACCGCGACCGAGCTCACCTCGACGCTGCTGCTCGCGCCGATCGGCACCCGCACGTTGGCGACCGAGTTCTGGGCACAGAGCTCGGCGGTCGCGTACGGCGCGGCGGCGCCGTACGCGCTGCTCATCGTGCTGGTCTCCGTGCCGGCCACCCTGCTGCTCGGCCACCAGGCGCGCCGGACGGTCCCGCGGTGAGCGGGTCCAGGGCCCTGGTCGTCGAGGGGGTCACCAAGTCCTTCGACGCGCACCCGGTGCTCCGCGGGGTGGACCTGGTCGTCCCCGGGGGGGTGACCTCGGTCCTCGGGGCCTCCGGCGACGGCAAGACCACCCTGCTGCGCATCCTCGCCGGCTTCCTCCGCGCGGACGACGGACGGGTCACGATCGGTGACCGGGTGGTCGTCGACGACGGCGTCGACGTGCCGCCGCAGCGGCGCCGGGTCGGCTACGTGCCGCAGGAGGGCGCGCTGTTCCCCCACCTCGACGTCGCCGGCAACATCTGCTTCGGGCTCGCCCGCGGCCGCCGCCGCGATGGCGCGGCCCGCGCGTCCCGGCTGGCCGAGATGCTGGACCTGGTGGAGCTGCCCGGCTCGGTGGCCAGGCGCTATCCGCACGAGCTCTCCGGCGGCCAGCAGCAGCGGGTCGCACTGGCCCGCGCGCTCGCCCCCGCCCCGGCCGTCGTGCTGCTGGACGAGCCGTTCTCCTCCCTGGACGCCAGCCTCCGCGAGGGCACCGGGCGTGCCGTCCGCCACGCGCTGGCGGCCTCCTCCACGACCGCGGTGATGGTCACCCACGACCAGGACGAGGCCCTGTCGCTGTCGGACCAGGTGGCGGTCATGCGGGCCGGCCGCCTGGTGCAGGTGGCCGGCCCGGTCGACGTCTACCGCCGGCCGGCGGACCCGGGGGTCGCGCTGTTCATGGGGGGAGCCACCGTGCTGCCGGCCGTCGTGTCCGGGGAGGCCGCCGACTGCGCGCTCGGCCGGGTCGCGCTCGCCGGCTCCGCCGCCCCGTCCGGAGGGCGGGTCGTGGTCATCCGGCCGGAGCAGGTGGTGGTTGCCGACGCGGGGACGCCCGGCGTGAGCGCGGAGGTCCTCGAAGTCTCCTACTACGGCCACGACGCCACCATGCGGCTGCGGCTGGGCCACGACGGGCCCGTCGTCGTGTCGCGCATCTCCCACGGCGTCGTACCGGTGCCCGGAGACCTGGTCCGGGTGCGGGTCGACGGCCCGGTGCTCGCCTTCGCCTGACCTCCCCGACCAGGGGGGCCGGCTCGCAGGCTCGGGTACGTTTCGTAGCGCGATGTCCCAGACCCCGGCCGCCGGCGATCCGACGCTGGACTCCGAACGGCGTGCGGCGCTGCGCCGGATGCGCACGGTGGCGGTGTCGTTGCTGCTGTTCGCGGCCGCGGTGTACCTGCTCACCCTGGGCGAGGACGGCTTCCTCGGCTTCGTCA
>JBIOYO010000320.1:0-11249 GCA_044870175.1 Nocardioidaceae bacterium
GGAGGTGTCGATCGCGGGAGGGACGAACGAGACGGTGCTCATCGGCTCGCTGCGGGCCTTCAGCGCCAGGCCGATGAACCGGTCCAGCTCGGAGGCCGGCAGGTCGGTCTCGATCAGGTTCTCCCCCGCCTTGGCGAGGCTCTCGAACCGGGTGATCACCGTGGCCGGGCTGAGCTGGCGCAGCATCGCGTTCATCACGCACTTCTGCCTGGCCATCCGCGAGTAGTCGTCGGAGGTGTCCCGCCCGCGGGCGAACCACAGCGTCTCGTACCCGTCCAGCCTCTGCACGCCCGGCTCCAGCCAGCGCGTCGCCGGGTGGTCAAGCGGCAGCCGGTCGCGGACGTTGAGCGTGAGCCCGCCCATCGCCGCCACCAGGCTCCGGAAGCCCTGCAGGTTGACCATGGCGTAGTAGTTCACCGAGAGGCCGGTGACCCCTTCCACGCCCTCCACCGTCGCCTCGATCCCCGGGTGCGACGCCCCCTTGAACAGCGACCGGTTGTCGGCGGCGAAGGTCACCAGGCTGTTCAGCGTGCAGGTGTCGCAGTCGTAGCCGTCGGGGAACTGCTCGGCCATCGCCGAGCCCTCGGGGAAGTCGAACCCGGTGAGGTTGCGCGGCAGCCCGAACAGGACCGTCCGGCCGGTGTCGGCGTCGATGCTCGCCAGCGTGAGGCTGTCCGGGCGCAACCCCCATCGCCCGGCCCCGGAGTCGCCGCCGAGGAGCAGCACGTTGTAGCGGCCGTCGTGTGCGCCGCTGGCTGTGCCGTCGCCGAACATGGCGATGATGAAGCCGCGCTGGACCGCGACCAGGTGCGAGGTGAACAGCAGCGTCCCCGCGACGCCGAGGCACAGCACGCCGTTCAGCCCGACCACGACCAGCCGCTGCCGCTGCTGCAGCTCCAAAGGACGGCCGAGGCGCCAGGCGTCGACGAACAGGGCGGCCCAGCCGACCGCCAGCGCGCACAGGGCCAGGCGGAGGACGCCGAGAACGACAGTGTTGCTGAGCAGCCAGAAGGCGAAGCCGTGCCAGGCGGTGCCGAGCAGCACGACGAGGGCGAGGGTCCCGAGCGAGGCCAGCCACACCCGGATCGCGATCCGGCCCACCTCGCGGCGGCCCGCGACGAGCTGGGCCGACCCGGGCAGCACCAGGGTCATCGCGAGCAGGGTCACCGCCCGGCGGAACCGGATCCGGGCCAGCTCACCGGCCCGGTCGTCGGCCCGGTCGTCGGCCCGGCCTCGTGCGGGGTCCGCCGGGGGCGACCCGGGGGAAGCGGCGGGTGGCATCTTCGGCGAGCGCCTTTCGCTGGGGAGGTCTGCTCGAGACGGCCCGGCAAGTATCACCAGTCACATGGGTCCCAGTGGTGGCGGCGCGCCGGACCTGCGGCCCAGCGGGATGACGGCGCCGGACGGGTACCGTCGGAGCATGGCCGACCGTCCTGCGCCCCGTCCGGGGGCCGGGGGTGCCGAGGACGAGGCCGGCTACGACTGGCTGTACTCGGTGCAGGGCAAGGGCGTCGGCTCGGTCCGGCGCGACGCCCCCGACCCGGCCGGAGAACCCGGCCCGGACCTGGCCGACCCGGAGCCGACGAGGATGCTGCGCCGGCCCACCGCCGGCCCACCGGCGGCGACGGAGCGCACCAGCCCCACGGGCACGGCGCCGCGCGGCGGTGAGCCGCCCTCGCGGACACCGTCGCGGACCGTGGTCCCGGCACCTCCGCCGCGCGAGCCCCGGGCGAGGCGCCGGTTCCGGTGGCGATGGCTGCTGGTCCTGCTCGGGCTGTGGCTGGGCTACCTGGTCGTCGTACCGCTGTATGCATGGACCACCGTGGACAAGGTCGACGCGGCCCCCCGAGGTGACCGGCCCGGCGAGCAGCCCGGCACGACGTACCTGGTGGTCGGGTCCGACGCCCGCGCCGGCCTCGCCGGTCAGCGCACCGACACGATCATGCTGCTGCACACCGGCTCCGGGCCCAACCTGCTGATGTCGGTCCCGCGCGACTCCCAGGTCGACGTGCCCGGTCACGGCACCACGAAGATCAACGCCGCGTTCGCCTTCGGCGGCCCGAAGCTGCTGGTGCGGACCGTGGAGCAGAACACCGGCATCCGCGTCGACCACTACGTCGAGATCGGGTTCACCGGGCTGGTCGGCCTGGTCGACGCCGCGGGCGGCATCGAGATCTGTCCGAAGACCGCCATGCAGGACGAGCTGGCCGGGCTGGATATCGACAAGGGCTGCCAGGAGGTCGACGGGAAGACCGCGCTGGCCTACGCCCGGTCCCGCCACACCTCCGAGCTCGGCGACATCGACCGCGCCCGGCACCAGCGCGAGGTGGTCTCCGCGATCGGCCGCGAGGCGGTCGGCTGGCAGACGGTGGTCAACCCGGTCCGCTACTGGCGGGTCAACACCGCCGCCGCCGACTCGGTGCGCGTGGACGAGGAGATGGGACCGTTCGCCGCCGCCCGGTTCGCCGTGGCCATGACTCGTGTGGACGGCGACAGTGGCCTGACCTGCGGCGTCCCCATCGTCGACCTCGCCGTCACCTGGGACCCCGACCGCGCGCCGCGGCTGTTCACCCTGATCGCGGAGGACCGCACCGACGAGGTCGGCGGCAGCCTGTGCCGGCCCTCGGGACTCGCGCAGTAGCCCGGCCGATCCCCATGGGATGCAGCTCGTTCGCGCCTTCCCACGGCGGACGCGTCATGGGCAGCGGCTGACCGTCGTGGGAGGTCACAGGCCCGGGGAGATCACCAGGGAGGACGCTCCATGGCTCAGAACCCCGCCGTGCCCCGGCTCTCCCCACGGACGACCCGGCCCTTCTCCATCGCCGTGTCCCGCAGCCGGCGCTGGAACTGCACCATCTGCTCACGCAGCGCCTCGTCGGACGCGGCCAGGATCCGGACCGCGAGCAGGCCCGCGTTGCGGGCGTTGCCCACCGCCACGGTCGCCACGGGCACACCGGCCGGCATCTGCACGATGGAGAGCAGCGAGTCCAGGCCGTCCAGGTGCCGCGCCGGCACCGGGACCCCGATCACCGGCAGGGGGGTGACCGCGGCCAGCATGCCGGGCAGGTGCGCCGCGCCCCCGGCTCCGGCGATCACGACGCGGAGGCCACGCCCCGCCGCCTCACGGCCGTAGGCGAGCATCTCGTGGGGCATCCGGTGGGCGGACACCACGTTCGCCTCGTGCGGCACGCCGAACTCGTCCAGGGCCTCGGTGGCGGCCTTCATCGTGGGCCAGTCGGAGTCGGACCCCATCACGACTCCGACCACGGCGGGCTGGTTCGCGCTCACGCCGAGGAGTCTCCCAGCTCGCCGCTGAACCAGGCGGCGGCGTGCAGCGCCCGGTCGCGGACGTCGTCGAGGTCCTCGCCGTACGCCGTGACGTGGCCGACCTTGCGGCCGGGACGCACGTCCTTGCCGTACAGGTGCACCTTCAGCCGAGGGTCGCGGGCCATCACGTGCGGGAACCCCGCGTACAGATCGCCGGCGAGCGCGCCGTCGCCGCCCAGGATGTTGACCATCACCGTCCACGGCTGACGCGCCAGCGGCGAGCCGAGCGGCAGGTCGAGGACGGCCCGCAGGTGGTTCTCGAACTGCCCCGTGACCGCACCGTCCATGCTCCAGTGCCCGGTGTTGTGCGGCCGCATCGCCAGCTCGTTGACCAGCACCCGGCCGTCCCTGGTCTCGAACAGCTCGACGGCGAGCACACCGGTCACGTCCAGCGCGGCCGCCACCGTCATCGCGACCTGCTGCGCCTCCAGGGCCAGCGCCTCGTCGAGACCGGGGGCGGGCGCGAGCACCTCCCAGCAGATCCCGTCGCGCTGCACCGACTCCACCACCGGGTACGCCGCCACCTGGCCGGACGGCGCGCGCGCGACCAGCGCGGACAGCTCGCGGGCGAAGTCGACCCGCTCCTCGGCGAGCACCTCGGCGCCGGTGCCGGCCGCGGCCGCGTACGCCTCGGCGCACTCCGCCTTGGACCCCACCACCCACACGCCCTTGCCGTCGTACCCGCCCCGGGTGGTCTTCAGCACCACCGGCAGCCCGCCGACGCTCTCGGCGAAGTCCAGCACGTCGGCCGCCGACCCGACCAGCCGGTGCCGCGGGCAGGGGACGCCGAGCGCTGTCAGCCGAGCCCGCATCACGCCCTTGTCCTGGGCGTGGACCAGGGCGTCCGGCCCCGGGCGGCAGGCGTGGCCCTCTCGCGCCAGCGCACGAAGGTGCTCGGTCGGCACGTGCTCGTGGTCGAAGGTCACCACGGCGCAGCCGTCGGCCACGCGACGCAGGGTCGCCAGGTCGCGGTAGTCGCCCACTGTGGTGTCGGGAACCACCTGGGCCGCCGAGGCGCGCGGGGCCTCGGCCAGCAGCCGCAGCTCCACGCCGAGGCCGACCGCGGCCTGCGCGGTCATCCGGGCCAGCTGTCCGCCTCCGACGACGGCCACGGTCGGTGCGGAGGAGGACGTCACCCGCCGACCCTACCCAGAGGCCAGCCGTTCCCCGGTGCCGAAGCCCGGGCCGTTCAGGCGCGGCGCCGGCACCGCCGGCGGGATCCGCTCGAAGCGCAGCCCGCGGCCCCGCACCGTGGTGATCAGGCTGGGGTTGCGCGGGTCGTCGCCGAGCTTGCGGCGCAGCCACCCGAGGTGCACGTCGACCGTCTTCGCCGACGTCCAGAACGTGGTCTGCCACACCGTGCGCATCAGCTCGTCGCGGGTGACGATCTCCCCGGCGCGCTCCATCAGCGCGAGCAGCAGCTCGTACTCCTTGCGTGCCAGGCGTATCTCCCTCCCGTCACGACGCACCGTGCGCGTCGCCGGATCGACCTGGACCCCCCGAACCTCGATCACATCGGCGAGTGTATTCGGACAAATCGGACAGGGGACGGAGTTATCCACAAGATGGTCCCAACGGACTAGGTCACATGACCAACTACGGCCGCCGGACGACCTCAGCCTCAGAGCCGGCGTACGGCGACCGGCTCGACCATCCCGAAGCCGCGCAGCGGGCGCTCCGTCAGCCGGCGCAGCTCGTACCGGTCCGGGGGCAGCAGCTCCGCCGTCGCCTCGTCGGTGACCACCCGGTTGCGCCGCGCCAGGACGGTGAGCCGCGCCGCCATGTTCACCGGAGGCCCGAACACGTCCCCCATGCGGGTGACCACGGACCCGGTGGCCAGGCCGATCCGGACGTCGGGCAGCCGGGGGTCCCCGCCGATGACGCCGATCACCCCCTCGGCGATCTCCATCGCCGCCCCGGGCTCCTCGGCGACAAACAGGACGGAGTCGCCCAGCGTCTTGATGATCCGTCCCCCCCGCGCGGCGACGACGTCGCCCGACCGGGTCTCGAAGATCTCCACGAGCTCGCCGAGCCGGTCCTGGTCCAGCTGGTTGGACAGCGCGGTGAACCCGACCAGGTCGGCGAAGCCGACGGTGACCTGCACGCTGTGCAGGTCCTCGTCGGCCTCCCCCAGCGCCTCCACCCTGGCCAGGGCCGCCGCCAGGTGCCGGCGCCACGCGTGCACGAGGAGGTCGGAGAAGATGTCGCCGATGTCCTCGGCCAGCCGCGCTGACGCGGCCAGCCTGCTGCCCGTCGCCTCGGGCCCGGCCTCGACGTCCTCCACCCGCTCGGCCAGCGCCGCGACCTGCCAGTCCGCGAGCCGCGCGGTGGTCTGGCCGACCGCACGCGTCAGGCGGACCGCGGTGTCGGCGTCGACGTCGCCGTCCTCGACCGCCGCGACGACGCGGCTCAAGATGGCGAGGTCGGCCGGGGTGAAGACGTGGTGCGGGGCGACGTCGGGGAAGCCCAGCGCGCGCCACAGCCGGCGGCCGATCCCGGCCGCCGGTCCGGTCGCCGTGGCGGTCTCCTCGCTGCTCGGCAGGGGGACGTCACCGAGGAGGAAGCGGTCCAGCCGGCTGCGGGGGTCGTCGAAGACCGGCTCGGGGTAGGCCTCAGGCACCGTCGTCGGCGGCGCGTCGGTCCCCCGTCGTGAGGCGGTGCAGCTCGGCCGCCACCGCCATCTGCACCCGCTCCACCGCAGGCACGTCCGGGAGCTCGACCCGCCCGCTCTCGCTGGCGTCGGAGACGACCAGGGTCCCGCACCCGAAGAGCCGGTCGACCACGCCGATCTCGAAGTCCACCCCGCTGATCCGGTTCAGCGGGATGGTCCGGCCCTCCCTGGAGATGAACCCCGACCGGGACACGAACCGGCGGTTGGTGAAGGTGTACGTCGTGGTCAGCCACCGCACGAACGGGCGCGCGACGTACCACACCAGCACGACGACGGCCAGCACGGCGAGGACGATCCGCAGCACGCCGCCCGCCTCGTCGCCGACCCAGTCGTCGGCCTTGGCCGCGAGGTACGCCGACCCGAACGCGACCGCCACGAGCACCACCGCCGGCCAGAACAGCGCCTTGACGTGGGTGCGCGTGGACACGACCACGTGCTCGCCCTCGTTCAGCAGCCGCGCCGGGAACGTCACGCCGCGAATACTCTCACGCGCGCCGGCACTGGTGGCGCTACGTGGAGGAGGATGCCCCGGGCTGGCGGAGATGGACGACGTCGCCCGCGCGGACCTCTCGGAGGCCCTCCGCCGACCGCACCAGGAGCGCGCCGTCGTCGTCCAGGCCGTCGGCGAGGCCCTCCAGCCGGTCGCCCGTGGGCAGGTCCACCCCCACGACCGAACCCTGCGTGCCGGACGCGGCGAGGTAGTCCGAGCGCAGCCCCGTCCCCGGGTCCCCTCCGGCGGCGCGCCAGGCCTGCTGGCGGCTGCCCAGCCGAGCCAGCACGGCGCGCAGCAGCCGGGTCCGGTCCAGGTCGCGCGCGCCCGCGAGGGCAAGGGACGTGGCAGTCGGGACGGGCAGCTCCTCGGCGGTGGTGCTCACGTTGAGACCGACGCCCACCACGGCGAACGGGCCGCCCGGGCCCTCGACCCGCTCCACGAGGATCCCGGCGAGCTTGCCCCACTCCTGCTCCTCAGCGTCCGGGCCGGCGCCCCGCGGGGCGAGCACGTCGTTGGGCCACTTGAGCCGGCACGGCACCCCGGTCTCGTCCTGGACCGCCTCGGCGACGGCGAGCCCGGTCAGCAGCGGCAGCCACCCCCACCGCCCCGACGGCACCTCCCCCGGAGCGATCAGGACCGAGAACGTCAGCGACGCGCCGCGGGGGGACTCCCAGCTGCGCTGCAGGCGGCCGCGCCCGGCGGTCTGGTGCTCGGCGACCAGGACCAGCCCCTCCGCCGAGCCGTCGCGGGCTCGCGCGCCCAGGTCGGCGTTGGTCGACCCGGTCTCGGCGACCACCTCGACGGCGGTCCAGGGGTCGGGCGGCGCGGCGAGGGCGGCTTCGTCCAGGGGCAGGCGGCTGCTGTCGTTGGGGGTCACAGTCGATAGATTGACCGATAACCGGCGAGGAGGCGAGCACCCTGGGCGAGGCAGTCGCGGCCGGCCCGCGCAACGAGGCGGTCCGCAGCGAGATCGACATCCACACCACCGCGGGCAAGGTGGCCGACCTGGAGCTCCGGCTCCACGAGGCGGTCCACGCAGGGTCGGCGCGTGCGGTGGAGAAGCAGCACGCCAAGGGCAAGAAGACCGCGCGCGAGCGGGTCGAGGAGCTGCTCGACGACGGCTCGTTCGTGGAGCTCGACGAGCTGGCCCGACACCGGTCCACCGCGTTCGGCATGGAGCGCACCCGGCCGTACGGCGACGGCGTCGTCACCGGCTACGGCACCGTCGAGGGCCGCCAGGTGTGCGTGTTCGCCCAGGACTTCACGGTCTTCGGCGGGTCGCTCGGCCAGGTCTTCGGGGAGAAGATCGTCAAGGTCATGGACCTGGCCATGAAGACCGGCTGCCCGGTCGTCGGCATCAACGACTCCGGCGGCGCGCGCATCCAGGAGGGCGTGGTCTCCCTCGGCCTCTACGGCGAGATCTTCCGGCGCAACGTGCACGCCTCGGGCGTGATCCCGCAGGTCAGCCTGATCATGGGGCCGTGCGCGGGGGGCGCGGTGTACTCCCCCGCGGTCACGGACTTCACGGTCATGGTCGACCAGACCTCGCACATGTTCATCACCGGCCCGGACGTGATCAAGACGGTCACCGGCGAGGACGTCACCATGGAGGACCTGGGCGGCGCCCGGTCGCACAACACCCGCTCCGGCAACGCCCACTACATGGGCTCCGACGAGTCCGATGCCATCGAGTACGTCAAGGCGCTGCTGTCCTACCTGCCGCAGAACAACCTCGACGAGCCCCCGGCGTACCCGGTCCTCGCCGACACCGAGACCACCGACGTCGACCTGTCGCTGGACACGCTGGTGCCGGACTCCCCGAACCAGCCCTACGACATGCACACGGTCATCGAGGCCGTCGTCGACGACGGCGAGTTCCTCGAGGTGCAGGCGCTGTTCGCCCCCAACATGCTGGTCGGGTTCGGCCGGGTCGAGGGCCACCCCGTCGGCGTCGTCGCGAACCAGCCGATGCAGCTCGCCGGCACCCTCGACATCGACGCCTCGGAGAAGGCGGCCCGCTTCGTGCGCACCTGCGACGCGTTCAACCTCCCGGTGCTCACCTTCGTCGACGTCCCGGGCTTCCTACCCGGCACCGACCAGGAGTGGAGTGGGATCATCCGGCGCGGCGCCAAGCTGATCTACGCCTACTCCGAGGCGACCGTGCCGCTGGTCACCGTGATCACCCGCAAGGCCTACGGCGGCGCCTACGACGTCATGGGGTCCAAGCACCTCGGCGCGGACATGAACCTCGCCTGGCCCACCGCACAGATCGCCGTGATGGGAGCCCAGGGCGCGGTCAACATCTTGTACCGCCAGCAGCTCGCCAAGGCCGACGACCCGGTCACCCGCAGGGCAGAGCTGATCACCGAGTACGACGACGAGCTGGCCAACCCCTACCAGGCCGCCGAGCGCGGGTACGTCGACGCGGTGATCCTGCCGCATGAGACCCGCGTGGAGGTGGTCCGCTCGCTGCGCCTGCTGCGGTCCAAGCGGGCCACCCTGCCGCCGAAGAAGCACGGGAACATCCCCCTGTGACCACGTCCGACGCCGAGCCCCGGCCCCTCGTGCTGGTCCGCGGCCGGGCCACCGCCGAGGAGGTCGCAGCCCTCGTCGCGGTGCTCCAGGCGCGCGCTGCCGCCGCGCCGGCACCGCCACCGTCCGCTGCCTCGGAGTGGTCGGCCCCGCACCGCAAGGTCCGGGTCCCCTACCCGCACGGGCGCGGCGGGTGGCGCTCCTCCGGGCTGCCGCGCCCGCGTTGACTGCCGCCCTGTAGCACTTGCAGTGCTACTCTGCTGGGATGACCCGGATCGGCGTCCGCGAGCTGCGCCAGAACGCCTCTCGCTACCTCGCACTGGTGAAGGCAGGCGAGACCGTGGAGGTCACCAGCCGGGGTGAGCTGGTCGCCGTTCTGGCCCCGCCGACCCCCTCCCATCGCGACAGGGACCGGCTCATCGCCGCGGGCGTGCTCGTCCCCGCCGCCGGCCGCACCGGCCGGCTCCGGGACGCCCACCCAGTCCAAGCCCCCCCCGGGACGCCGAGCAACGCCGAGCTCCTCGAGCGCCAGCGGGCCGAGCCGACGTGATCTACGCCGACTCCTCCGCCCTTCTGAAGCTCGTGCGCACCGAGGGGGAGTCCGCTGCGCTGACGGCCTGGCTTGCCCGCCGTCCCGACGACCCCGTGGTCACCAGCGAGGTTGGCCGCATCGAGGTCCTCCGGGTGGCGCGGCGGTTCGGTGACACCGCGCTCGCGGAGGCGAGGGCGGTCCTCGGCGACGTCGACCTGGTGCGGCTCGGTCGCGGCGTCCAGGACCTCGCCTGCGACGTCGGCGACACCGCTCTGCGGACTCTCGACGCGCTGCACCTCGCCTCGGCGCTGGCGGTCGAGGAGGCGGTGCAGGTCTTCGTCTGCTACGACGCCCGGCTGGCCCATGCCGCCCGCGCTGCCGGGTTCGAGGTCGCGGCTCCCGGCGCGGGGTAGCCGGCTCCGACCGCGGATAGGCTCGCCGGATGAGCCCCGATGCGACGCCTGGGCCGAGCTCCGGACAGGTCGCTCGACCGGTCGACGAGATCGCCGACCGGTACGTCGACGACTACGCCGCCCTCGACCCCGTCGCCGCGACGGAGATGGGCATCCCCGGCCACGAGCACGAGCTGCCCGACCTGTCCCCGGAGGGCTACGCCGCCCGCGAGCAGCTGACCAGGACGGCGTACGCCGCCGCGCAGGCCGCCGAGCCGGTCGACGAGCGGGAGCGTGACGCCCAGGCGGCGTTCACCGAGCGGCTCGGGCTGACGCTCGGGCGCTACGAGGCGCGCATGGAGCAGGCGGAGCTGTCGGTGATCGCCAGCGGCCTGCACGGGGTCCGCGAGTGCTTCGACCTGATGGACACCACCTCCGACCAGGGCTGGCGCGACATCGGCAGCCGGCTCGCCGCCGTGCCCGCCACGCTTTCTGGCTGGCGGACCACGATCGACGTCGAGGCCGACGGCGGCCACGTGGCGGCCATCCGCCAGGTCACGGAGGTCGCCGCCCAGGTGCGGTCCTGGACGGGACAGAGCGGCTCGCCGAACCTGTTCGAGGCCCTGGTCATGCCGGCGCCGGGCCACCTGCGCGACCGGCTGCTGCGAGACGCCACGACCGCGAGCCGGGCGTTCGCCGAGACCGGCAGATGGCTGGAGACCGACCTCGCTCCACGCGCAGCGGGCAAGGACGCGGTCGGCCGGGACCGCTATGGGTTGGCCAGCAGGTTCTTCCTCGGCGCCGAGGTGGACCTCGACGAGACCTACGCCTGGGGCTGGCAGGAGCTGTGGCGGCTGGAGGACCAGATGGGCCGGGTGGCCGGCGAGGTGGTTCCGGGCGGCACCGTCGCCGAGGCCGTCGCCGCGCTCGACGCCGACCCGCTGCGCACCCTGCCGACCAAGGAGGCCTTCCGCGACTGGATGCAGGGCGTCGCCGACCAGGCGGTGTCCGACCTCGCGGAGACCCACTTCGACATCCCCCCGCCGATCCGCCGCATCGAGTGCTGCATCTCCCCCGCCACCGACGGCGGGATCTACTACACGGGCCCCAACGAGGACTTCTCCCGGCCGGGCCGGATGTGGTGGTCGGTGCCGGAGGAGATGACCACCTTCTCGACCTGGCGCGACGTCACCACCGTCTACCACGAGGGCGTTCCGGGACATCACCTCCAGGTCGCGCAGACCAAGCTGCGCCACGACCTGCTGAACCGCTGGCAGCGTGACATGTGCTGGGTCTCCGGCA